>DJWN01000047.1 GCA_002440975.1 Bacteroidales bacterium UBA6229 | reverse complement strand
CGGCCAAATATTTATACGACAGCACTTTGCGACAACTCTCCTCCACCCTTTTCATCACCAGCGAATCGGTTTGCGCTGCTTCACGGATTGCTGCAATGGCAGCCGGAACATGCTCGGGCAAAAGCAAAATATCATTTCCGGCCTTCAAAGCCTGCAAAGAAGGATTTTCACTACCAGCATATTGGGTAGCACCTTTCATATCGAGGGCATCCGTAACCACAAGGCCATCAAAACCCATCTCCTTTTTTAACAAATCAGTTACAATATGATAGGAAAGAGAAGAAGAAAGGTTCTCGGCTTCGGCAAGCTCAGGAAGGTAGAGATGAGCCACCATGATACCGTTGAGGCCGGCATCAATCAGTTGTTGAAAAGGAACCAACGGAAGCTGCTTCAGCTCACGCATTGATTCTTCAACAACGGGTAAGGTATAATGCGAATCCGTTTGGGTGTTGCCATGTCCCGGAAAATGCTTGGCCGTAGTTAGGATTCCTGCATTTTGCATGGCTATTCCATATGCCAGAGCTTTGCGGCTGACCGCTTCGGCATCTTCGCCAAAAGAACGCATCCCAATTACGGGGTTTTTTGGGTTATTGTTTACATCCACCACTGGAGCAAAATTCATGTGAATGCCCATGCGTTTGCATTGCTCTGCAATCTGTTTGCCCATCTCACGAATAAGCTGCTCATCCTGAACAGCACCCAAGGTCATCTGCAAAGGGTACGAAATGGTGTTGTTCAAACGCATTCCCAGTCCCCATTCGCCATCGATGGATATCAGCATAGGCGTTTGCGCCAACTGCTGCCAGCGATTGGTTTGGATGAGTTGTGCTTCGGGCTCTCCTTTAAAAAAGGTAACACCACCCAGGTTGTATTGTCGGATATAAGTCTCGATTTCAGGATAATAAGCCTGCCCTGATTGATTGGCTCTTGCCATGATCAGTTGTCCGATTCGCTGCTCCAGCGTGAGGCTGGTGTACACCGAATCGACCCAGCGATCCAAATTACCAGTGCTTTGAGCTTGCAGGTATGTGGCCGGTGCAAACAGACCAAAAATCAACATTATGCAGGTAATTCTGGTGCGTTTCAGACTTATTATTTCATTCCAAATCAAACACATACACTTAGTTTTTTCTCATTGAAACGATTTCTTTCAGTTCGGCTATGCCTGAGGGTTTTGCTGCAATTTTCTTTTCTGCATCCAAAACAAACAAACTTGGCGTTCCAAAAATATTGTACTCCTTCACCATCGGGCTATCCCATCCCAGCCCGTCACTCAGGTGAATCCAGTCCAGCTTTTCCTGATCAATAAATTCGCGCAATACTTTATTATCCGGGCTCAGAACCACCGAAACAATTTCAAAATCCGGATGCTGGTCCACAAAATCTTTTAGCTTGGGCATCAGCTCAATACAATGCGGGCAGCTTATTGACCAAAACACGATCAGGGTTTGAGGTTTCGTTAGCTGATCCCAGCCAAAAGGATTTCCATCAATATCTTCCGGCAGCAAATCAGGAGCCGGTTCGCCCAGCAGTGTAGAACGATACGGCCCTATGATTTGTTCTATTTCCATATAAGTTTCGGTTTCCATGCACAGCTGTTCGAAATGCGGCAGGCTGCTGATATAATCCGTAACAGCAGGCAAACCAAGCTGTGCAAAACCTTCGATCAGATAGTCGAGCACAAAAACATACATTTTAGGCTCAATGGCAGCCTTTTCAAAAAGCATATTCAAGCCTTTGATAAACTCAAACTGAATGGCTTGCATGGATTCCTCTTGGGCCTGAAAAAGCGAAAGGAAATCGATCATCTTTCGGGTGAGGATATTGCTTCTGATCAACAGGGTGTCACCAAAATCGGTATGATCAAAAAAATGTTGTTTGAGGTTTTCGCGTTGCGACTTAAAACTGGTCGTAAGGTCAATGGCAGGATGCATATCAGTGCGGATAAAACGTATTGCAAGGCTTTGCGGATGCTGACTAACCCAGCCATCCACTTTACTTTCCATGCGACGTTGCAGGCTGTCAAACTCCTTTACGGCAAGTCGGTAAAACTTTTTCTCAGGGTCATAATCCCTGATCACGGGCTTGAGTAAATCCTGCAGAAAAAAAGTTTCGTCTCGCAGCACCTGGTAATCATTCCAGATTTGATTTTCGGGCGAGTTAATGAATTGTATTTGTCTGTTTTGCTGATAGTTATTCCACACAAATTGGACCGGGCTTCCATCAATCACCAGTTGAACCGACTGCCCTGCTGCGAGCGAGAGACGATACAAACCACTTTCGAGCGTTTCATCGAAACTGAATGCCCCCTCCTCATTGGTTTTTGCTGTATCAACCGGAAAAAGATTTTCGCCCTGGTAGGCTTCCAGAAAAAGTTTTCGATTTGCATAACCAGCGATAGTGCCAGTGATCTGATGCTGGGCTATCAGTGCAATTTGCGGGAAAACAAGCAATACCACAAAAACTAACCATGAAAATCCAAATACGCTCCAATGCCTCATAACACACAAAAATTGCTTTGTTTAGCCAACAAAGATACAGTTAATGGACAAATAGAATTTTTGCCGATCAGCGAATTTTTACCAAAGCTTTGCCACGATCATAAATTTTGTTGTAAATTTATTCCCTCAAATGGAACGCTTTTATTTAATTGGATATACTTCAGAACTTATTTAAGAAATAATATTAACTAGCTTTTTATTAATAGCCGTATAATCAAACCTGTTAATCATGAACACTTTTTTTACATTGAAAAGCGCTTGGTCGAAATGTGTACTTTTCTTTTTGTTTAGTATTTATCTTTTCAGTCATCAACTTACTGCCCAGGAAGTAATTGAAGAACACAGTGATCATTTATCAATTAATTTATTAGAGATCAGTTCGCTATCAACCAGGATACAGTTTTACGACTTTTTGAGAAGTTCTAAAGCATTTGGCAATGCTCCATTAGAAAACGGAAGCCTTCACATTGAAACTACAAAAGCTAATACATCAGAAATAGCAATGATGCTCAGAGAAGGCTTGGATGAGATTGTAGAAGCTGAATTGAAGAAAGACAAGGAATTAGCTTCAAAGCAAATGCTGGAACTAAACGAAAAATACGGTTATGATTTATTCGACAAAATTTCGGGTCGGGATGATGTAAATGATATGTGTAGTAAATCTTTCCCTTTTTGCACATCAGATATATATACCTTTCCGGCAGGAGTAAATTCCGGCACGGCAGAATCAGGCCCTTATTATGGTTGTTTAACTACACAACCTAATCCGGCATGGTATCATATGCGAATTTTAGTTTCAGGCAATATAAACATCTATATGGAGAGTTCTCCTCTCGAAGATATCGATTACATTGTTTGGGGGCCTTTCGATGATCCTGTTGCACCTTGTTCAGGACAGTTAACTTCAGCTAAAGTTGTTTCGTGCAGTTATTCTCCTGACCCGACAGAAACAGCCGTAATCCCTAATGGTCAAACTGGTGAATATTATATACTTCTGATTACGAATTTTTCTAATGATCCCTGTGAGATTACCTTCTCTAAAACCGGAGGAACAGGCGAAACCGATTGTTCTATCCTTCCACCCCCTATCAGCAGCAACAGCCCTGTTTGCGTTGGAGAAACGCTCGAATTATATGCAGATAATGTTGTAGATGCCACATATCATTGGACAGGGCCTAATGGTTTCACCTCAAATGAACAAAATCCAACAATTAATAATGTTACGCTGGATCACGCCGGTACATACACATTGGTAATTACTGTTGGAGGTGAGCAAAGCGAACCTATCGACTTAGAGGTGATCGTAAATGCAACGCCTGCTCCCGACTTCGATTTTACTGAAGCTTGTCCGGGTGAGGAAGTCATTTTTACTGATCTGTCAACTGTTGATCCTGCTTCTTCCCAAATTACATCATGGTATTGGGCGTTTGGAGATGGCAGTGATTCTGAACTTCAAAACCCAACCCATACTTATACTGCACCAGGGACATATCAAGTCACTTTGACCACTTATACCGGTGAGTTTAATTGTGCACGCGATATAACCAAATCTGTTGCACTTAAATCAGCGGCTGTTGTAAATGCAGGAGCTGACCAAAATATTACAACTGGCTGGACTACACAATTGAATGGCACTGCTGAGGGTGGATCAGGAGATTTTTTGATCGACTGGCAGCCTTCAAATATGCTGGAAGAGAATGACATACTGAATCCAACTACCTTACCTATCGAAACCACAACGATTTTTACATTAAATGTAACAGATAATCAGAGTGGTTGTTTATCATCCGATCAGGTTACAATTTTTACAGCCGGTGGTGCACTGGGAGCTATATTGAATGCAAATCCTGAAACTATATGTTTCGGTGAGATGAGTTTATTGACCGCTTCACCATTTGGAGGTTCCGGAAATTATTCATTTTTATGGACAACTGTTCCACCATCCTCTTGGCAGGGCAATACGCAAGAAGTGTATGTGGCACCTGCAGAAACAACAACCTATCAGGTTGAAGTGAATGATGGTCAAAACAGTATTTTCGAACAAATAACAGTTACAGTAGGAGAAGTAAATCCGGCTTATGCAGGACCGGACATCACCATACCTGCCGGTACAACTACAACCTTACTGGGTGAAACCAGCGGATCTGATAATTATGAAGTATGGTGGGAGCCCGATTCATTATTGGTTTCTGCAAACTTATTACAGCCCGAAACCTTACCTTTGGAACAAACAACAGAATATACACTTACAATAACAAATGCTTTATCAGGTTGTCAGAGTATTGATCTGATGACTGTTTTTGTCTCCGGATCTGTTATGGTTGTGAACCCTGGTGTGAGTCTTTCGGAAATATGTCCGGGCGACACAGCCCAGCTATTTGCCAATGTGAGTGGTGGCAGCGGAGAGTACACCTATCAATGGAGCTCAGATCCTGTCGGATTCTCAAGTGATGAACCCAACCCGTTGGTGTCGCCTGAACAAACAACCATTTATACATTAGTAGTTGACGATGGCAATACACAGATGGAAGCAAGCGTGACAGTAAATGTGGGTTCGCTTTCGGAAGCTGATGCTGGTGCTGATGTTACAATCGATTTTGGCTGGACAGCAGATTTATCAGGCAATGTAACCGGTGATCAAAATTATAGTTTTGAATGGTCTCCTGCAGAATTTCTTGACAATCCTGAATCGCTAACACCAACAACGGTTCCTTTGGAACAAAACAAACAATTCACTTTGCTTGTAACTAATAACACTTCAGGATGCGAAACCGAAGATCAGGTTCAGGTTATTGTTACCGGTGGGCCATTGGGCGTTGAGATAAGCTCGAGCGAAAATGTGATTTGCTCCGGAACCCAGGTTCAGCTGAATGCCATTCCATCTGGCGGCTCAGGTATCTATACCTACCAATGGAGTTCGTCCGGAGATGGTTTTACTTCTGACATACCTAATCCGGTAATAGAACCCGTTGTTTCAACCACTTACACGGTAACCATAAATGATGGGATGAATACAGCCACTGATCAGGTAACAATTACCGTTAATCCTTCACCAGTTGCACATGCTGGCAATAATCAGGTAATCAATGTTGGAACCTTTACAACTTTATATGGTAGTGCCACAGAAGGCACTGGTAATTACAGTTATCAATGGTCGCCGGCAGCCTCCCTTGCCGATCCTGTAAACGGACAATATCAATTGCAACCACAAACTGCACTGCTTTATGAAACTGTTGTATTCAACCTTGATGTGACTGATCAAAATGGATGTGCCGATAATTCGACCACAACGGTAATCGTAGGTGGTGATCAATTGGGTGTATTTGTTGAAGCGTCAGAAACAACAATCTGCTATGGAGAGAATACGCAATTACACACTACGCCTTTTGGAGGTGGATCAGAAAATTATACCTATACTTGGTCGGTGAACAATGATTCATGGACATCATCAATAGCTAACCCTGTTGTTGCCCCTGGTTCTACCAGCATATATCAGGTTGAAGTGAGTGATGGATTTACAATGGCCTCCGCCGAAATAACCATTACAGTAAATCCACTTCCGGAAGTTGATATCGTACCTGCAGGATATGACGAAACAGACAACACAATTTTTGTTTGCGTCAGAGATTCTGTATGGCTCGATGCAGGGCCAGGTATGTTGTACTATTGGATGAACGGTGCTGTAACACAGAAGCAGAAAGCTTTAACCAATGGGAACTGGATTGACGTGCAGCATTGGTCGGTGCGGGTTACTGATCCGCAGACAGGTTGTTTGAAAAGGGATTCACTTATTGTCTTCTTCGATTTCAATACATGTAATATCGGTTTAGATGAATGGGATTCTGAAAAGTTTATGAAAATTTATCCCAACCCTAGCAAAGGAAGCTTTAACGTTATTTTTAACAACCTGGAAGCCCAACTTTCGCTTAAGGTAATTAATCCAACAGGACAATTGCTGTTCAAAGAGTCGCTTGAAGTTTATCTTAATTCAGGCAATACACATCAAATTGATTTATTCAATTATCCTACAGGGGTTTATTACCTGATAATTACTGATGGAAAAGATAAGATCGTCAGGAAACTAATCCGTATGTAGTTTATTATAAGATAATTTCTTGTTCTTTGATCGATGACTTGAGAATCATTTTAAAAAAATTGTAGTGCAGTTTCTCACATTATTCGTATTTTTCGCCCCGATTTGGATCTATCCATTAAGAACTCGTGCTGATAAATTATACTATACATGATTTTGATTACAATAAATAGCTTCGATACTATGAAAAATCTCTTTCAAATAATTTTTGCCAACAAAAAAATTGTTTTGTTAAGCAATATCCTTATCCTTTTATTCGCATACAATATCGTCTCAGCGCAGGATATTATTAGATATGAGAGTAAATCTATTGAAATAAACTTTAAAGAGATAAACTCGCTTACTGCCAGGATGCAGTACTACGACTATGTTGTAAATGAGACAAGATGGACTGCTTCTCAATTAAATGAAGGCCGGGTAGTAATAACTCCTCTTGCAGTGAGCTCGAGTGAAGTGGCTGTAATTTTAAAATCCAGATTGCATGAAATTCTGCAAGAAGACGAAGCAATGGATAAGACGAAGGCTACTGAAATTATGTTAGATCTGCAGGAAAAACATGGCACGGACCTTTTAGACCGGATGATGGGACGCGACATGGTTAACGATTCATGCCATAATTCTCTGCCATTTTGCACATCAGATATTTATACTTTTCCTGCCGGAGTGAATTCCGGTACCGCACAAAGCGGACCAAACTACGGATGCTTGCAAACAAGACCTAATCCTGCCTGGTATCACATGAAAATACTTAATCCGGGCAATATTTATATCAGAATGGAGAGTTCCCCTTTAAGGGACATTGATTATATTGTGTGGGGGCCCTTTACTGATCCTGTAAATCCGTGTTCCGGACAATTAACATCCAGCAAAATTGTTTCTTGCAGCTACTCAACGAGCTCCATCGAAACTGCTTATATCCCTAATGGACAAAGAAGTGAGTATTACATCCTATTAATTACAAATTATTCGAATCAACCCTGTCAGATTACCTTTTCGAAAACAGGCGGTACTGGTTCAACAGACTGTACCATTCTGCCACCTCCTATTGCAAGTAACAGCCCTATTTGTTTTGGAGAAGATCTGTTCCTTACTGCTGAATCCTACCCCAATGCAACCTATCACTGGACTGGTCCAAACGGATATTCCAGCAATCAGCAGAATCCAATCCTGCGTAGTCCTGGTGTAGAATACAGTGGCACTTTCAGTCTTGAAATTACTGTTAACGGAAATACCAGCGATCCGGTAAGCCTTGAGGTCGTTATCAATGCAGCATCAGAGGCAGAATTTGATTACACACAGGTTTGCTACGGAAACCCAAACATTTTCACAGATCAAAGCACTGTAGTACCATCTGGTACTCCTATTACTTTCTGGGAATGGGATTTTGGCGATGGAAACACTTCAACCATGCAAAATCCGCAAAATACCTATGCGAGCCCGGGTAACTATAATGTTTCACTAACAACTTATACTGGTAATAGAAGCTGTCCAAACACAAAAGTCAAGCGTGTTGATATTCCTGAATATCCCTATGCCTTTGCGGGTGATGATCAGGAGATACCCAATGGCTGGTCAGCAACACTTACTGGAGAAGCCAATGGCGGAACCGGCGACCTGAGTTATTTATGGGAACCAGAGAATCTGGTAACCAACCCCACCGAATTAGTTACAAACACCATAAACCTTGGTCAGACAGCGATTTTCACACTAACTGTTACTGACAACATATCGGGTTGTGTCTCAACGGACGAGGTAACAGTAAACGTTACCGGAGGGGCTTTATACGTTCAGGCCATGGCCGAGCCAGATATTCTCTGCAATGGCGAATCTACCCAATTGGATGCACTGCCAAGCGGGGGTGCGGGAAACTATACTTTTAGCTGGACATCAATTCCGGAAGGATTTACATCGAATATCAGAAATCCAATGGTCAGCCCTGAAGAAACTACGACATACCATGTGGAGCTGTTTGATGGACAAGTAACTGTGGCCAGCTCGATTGAGGTAACAGTAAAACCTTTCCCTGTTGCCAATGCCGGCAGCGATTTGATTATAAATGTAGGTACACCAACCCAGCTTAACGGGTCGGCCAGTGGGGGAACAGGTAATTTCAGCTATTTATGGTCACCAGCCGATTCTCTGGCTAACCCTGCAACAGATCCTTTAATCCCTAACCCAAATACAAAATTGCTACATGCCCCAACCACCTTCCATTTAGTAATTCATGATGCCAATGGTTGTGTAAGTGAAGCAGATGCCATGACGGTATTCACAGCAGGCGACTTTCTTGCCGTTTATGCACAGGCCGACCACGAAAACATCTGCCTGTATGACTCAGTAGAGCTTTCGGCCACGGCTGTTGGTGGCAGTGGAGATTACACTTATTACTGGACAGCCGACAACAGCAGCTGGACTTCATCCGAACAAAATCCGGTAGTAAATCCTGAATTAACAACCAGTTATACTGTAGAAGTTGATGATGGTTACAAAATTGTAAACACCAGTACTACGATTACTGTTAACAATTTGCCAACAGTTGAAATAAAACCTGATGAAATTCCATGGTTTGCAGCAGACACCATTAATGTTTGCGTTAGAGACTCTGTTTGGCTTGATGCCGGTCCTAACCTGAATTACTATTGGTCAAATGGTAGTACCTCACGTAAATTGAAAGCTGTAACCAATGGCAACTGGATCGATTTTCAGACCTGGGCAGTGGAAGTAACCAATCCTGTAACCGGCTGTAAGAATGATGATACGCTCACCATTTTCTTCGATTTTAATGCGTGTAATATTGGACTCGACGAACGCAACAACCTGTCGGCATCGCTCAAAATAAGCCCAAACCCCGCAGGAGAATTGGTTCGGGTGGTGGCTCCGGAAATTAAAACAGATGCAAAGCTCTTAATTTTTTCTGATCATGGTAAAATACTTTTTGAGCAAGCACTGTCGGCCGATTATGTCAACGGTGTAGCAGAAACAATCAAACTAAATAATTATAAGGCCGGAAGCTATCAGATTGTATTGATTACCAATGAGGCCTTTGCTGCTAAAACATTGATTATCTATTAAATAAAACGGGATTTATTTCATGTTCAAACATCATCAAAACGCTTCTGCAGGAGTTTTTGCAGGATTATTTTTGTTTTTTTCGTTAAATCTTTTAGCACAAGACAAAACACCCTGCGATTACAGACTGCCCGGCGAAGTGCTCAACTGGAATTTTGGAGACAAAGCACAACTTACTTTCTCTGAAGATACACCCTATCCTTTTTCATCTGCCATGCCCGGAGGAATTGATATTCCAAAAGGAGTGAGCTCCATCAGTGATGCAGAAGGAAATCTGTTGTTTTTTTCTGATGGTATGACCGTATGGGGAAATGGGTATTATCCGATTATTAATGGTACGCTACTTGCAGGCAGTAAAGGAGCCACACAGGCTGCACTTTTTATTCCTTCTCCTGATAATGAGAATAAGTATTTCCTTTTTACTTCAGATTTTTACTACCCTGACATCCCGCAGTATCCTAACAACGGAATTCGATACTCTGTAATCGAAAAAATAAATTACAGCTGGGAGGTTACTGAGAAAAACATCCTTTTGATGAATCAGAATGCTCAGAAATTAGCTGCTGTGAAACATGCCAATGGCACGGATTATTGGCTGGTAACACACGGTTTTGGTGACGAGAATGGAAATAAGTATTTTTCATATAAAATCATGAAGGATTCAGTTTCTGCAATTCCTGTAGTTAGTGAAACAGGGGTAGTTCATACCGGCACTTCGCAAGACAACAAAAGTGGTGGCTATATGAAAATTAGTGCTAATGGTGAGAAAATTGCACTTGTTATTCCGTCTGAAGATGAAGGTGTTGTCGAAATTGCTGATTTCAATGCTTCAACAGGTGAGGTTACAAATTCGCTCCATAGCACTGTCGGAAAATATAATTTTCCATTAGGAGTTGAATTTTCTCCTGACAACAACCTCCTTTATGTGACGACAAATCCTTTGGATGGTAGCGCAAACTACCTGTATCAATTCGATCTGAGGCAAAATGATCTGGACAATCCCGTTGAAATTGCTTCATATTCTGCCAGCGATAACAGGCAAATAGGGGCACTTCAATTAGCTGTTGATGGCAGAATTTATGTTGGTAGTTTTGGGCAGGCACTAGCACCTTATGATTATTTAGGAGTTATTTACAATCCAAACAGAATTGGTGTTGCTTGTAATTTCAATTATTTGGATGGAAATCAAACGGAAGGTTTGGCTTTAAATCAATCAGGAAGCAAAGAAGGCCTCCCCAATTTCGTAAGCAGCTATTTTGATATTCCTTCTTTTTGGTGGCAAAACCATTGTGCTACGCATATCACCACTTTCAGGCTTCAGAATGAAGCNNCAAACCCGCGACATCACAATTTATCCCTTGCCCACCATAGATATCGGTGCTGGTGAAGACATCATTTATATCCTTCCAAATTCTTCCATCACACTGGATGCCGGAATCTTCGATCAGTATTACTGGGAAGATGAAGATGGCAATCTTTTAGGTGAAGGACAATACCTGGATGTGGATCAGGAAGGTGTTTATGCCGTTACAGTAACAGATATCAACTGCTGCGAAAACCGCGATGAGGTAGAGATTAAATTCGCTAATATTTACATGCCTAATGCTTTTAGACCGGGAAGTCAAAATCCTGTCAATACCTCATTTAAAGCATTAGGGCCGGTAACCGCTTTGAATCAATTTCAGTTGTTAATCTACAACCGTTGGGGCCAACTTGTATATGAAAGTACCGATCCTTTTCAGGGTTGGGATGGCAAAGTAAAAGGCGAAGATGCACCACAGGCCACTTATATTTGGCAATTGACCTACGAAAGTTTTGAAAGCCAGTACCAGGCAGCCCAAAAAATTGTAGAACGTGGCATTGTTAACTTAATTCGCTAAAGCCGGATTACATCATTACAAAGCATTTTAGTAATTTCGCCATAAATTCATTCCTATGGCCGAAGTTGCACAATTCACGCCTTTGATAGCACAAAACCTGAATCTTGCCTATCATGCAGTGCGCAATGTGGTTCAGCTTTTAAGCGATGGGGCTACCATCCCTTTCATCGCCAGATACCGCAAAGAAATGACGGGCTCGCTGGATGAGACAAAAATCCTGGCCATCCGGCAACAGCTCGATCAACTCGAAACCCTTGAAAAAAGACGCAAAAGCATACTCGAATCCATTGCTTCTCAGGATAAGCTCACCGACGAGTTGGCTCAACGTATTGCCGCAGTCAATGATATGCAAAGCCTCGAAGACATCTATCTGCCATACAAACCCAAAAGACGAACCAGAGCTACGATTGCCCGCGAAAAAGGCCTCGAACCGCTTGCAGCCATCCTGATGAAACAGGAAATAAAAGATCCTGAAAGCATGGCAGAAAAATTTGTGAGCAAGGCAAAAGAAGTTAACAATACAGAAGAAGCCCTGGCTGGAGCCATGGACATCATGGCAGAATGGATTGCTGAAAATGCCAGGGTCAGAAAGTCGGTTCGCGAAACCTATCAACACACAGCCTTGATCAAATCGACAGTATCAGACGAAACTCATCAGGATGCAACTGTTTTTCAGCATTATTTCGATTGGTCGGAGCCGCTTGATCAGGCACCTTCGCATCGTGTGCTTGCCATATTCAGAGGTGAGCACCAGGGAATTCTAAAGCTTAAACTCGTCATTGATCAGGACAGCTGCCTTTCAAAACTGGAACGGATGTTTGTAAAGCCGGCCTCTACAACCCGCCATTATGTTGATTCAGCAGTAAAAGACAGTCTCAGGCGTTTGATCATTCCTTCCATCGAAACAGAAATACGAAACCATTACAAAGCCAAAGCCGACGCCAAAGCTATTGAGGTGTTTGTCGAAAACCTCAGACAATTGCTTTTGACTCCTCCACTGGGTTCTAAGAGGGTGCTGGCTATCGATCCCGGCTTTCGCACTGGCTGCAAAATCGTTGTCCTGGATGCGCAAGGTAAGCTGGAGCACAATGATACTATCTACCCTCACCCACCGCAATCGGAGACCAAACAAGCCATGCAGAAAATTAAAACTCTGGTGAATGCACACAAATTAGAGGTGATAGCCATCGGCAATGGCACAGCCGGTCGCGAAACAGAAGATTTTATCCGAAACATCCGTTTCGACAAGGACTTAACTGCCGTGATGGTGAACGAAAGTGGTGCTTCCGTGTATTCTGCTTCTGCCGTGGCAAGGGAAGAATTTCCTAATTACGACATTACAGTTAGGGGAGCTGTGAGCATTGGACGGCGGCTGATGGATCCGCTGGCTGAATTGGTTAAGATTGATCCAAAATCCATTGGCGTGGGGCAATACCAGCACGATGTGGATCAGAAAGCCTTGCAAACGAGCCTCCATCAAACGGTGGAATCCTGCGTGAATGCAGTTGGCGTTGAGTTGAATACTGCCAGCGAACAACTGCTGACATACGTAAGCGGGCTGGGCCCCCAACTGGCAAAAGCAATCATACAATACCGCAATGCCAACGGACCTTTCAAGAGCCGGGAAGAACTCAAGCAAGTGCCACGACTGGGACAAAAAGCTTTTGAACAATGTGCAGGATTTTTGCGTATCAGAGGTGCCGAAAACCCTTTGGATGCCAGTGCAGTACATCCCGAGAGTTATCCCATCGCCCAAGAAATTGCCCGAAAAGCAAAACTTCCGATCAATGAGCTGATGGGAAACAAAAAAGTGCTTGAGAAGCTTGACATCAAGACTTTTACCAGTCAAACGGCCGGCATCGAAACCATTCAGGATATCTTTTCGGAACTTGAAAAACCGGGGCGCGATCCAAGGGCAAACTTTGAAGTGATGGCTTTCGACAAAAACATCCGGAGTATCCAGGATTTGCACGAAGGCATGGAATTGACAGGCATCGTAACCAATATCACAGCCTTTGGAGCCTTTGTGGATATTGGTGTGCATCAGGATGGCCTGGTGCATATCAGTGAGCTGGCTAATCGTTTTGTTAAGGACCCCAACGAGGTGGTTCATCTCAATCAGAAAGTAAAAGTGCGTATCTTAGCAGTGGATGCAGTGCGAAAGAGAATCAACCTGAGCATGAAAGCTGTATCATAAAATACTTAAACGAGGATTAAAACGTTACAAAAATATGCTTAAGAAATCATTTCGATGGAGTATTTCGCTTGTGATATTCCTCCTGCTTTTTAGCCTTGAAGGGCACAGTCAGATCATCAAAGGGCAGCTGATTGCCGGACTGAACATGACACAGGTTGACGGTGATGAAGTGTATGGCTACAAAAAACCAGGCCTGCAACTTGGGTTGGGAGCCATGATTCCTTTTGGTGATAAATGGGACCTTTCGATAGAGACCATCTACAACGAAAAGGGAGCCAGGCAAAAAGCCCAGTATCCCATGCTGGCAGATTCGACCAATGGGGCTTACAGCCTGTATCTCAATTATCTGGAAGTTCCTGTTTTGGTGCATTTTACTGACAAAGAACTGATCACTGTAGGCACAGGATTTTCATGGGGACGACTGATCACAGCTCGCGAATACGAGCACGATCGCCAAACCAATACTGATGCCCAGAATGGTGTTTATAACCCAAACGATTTCAATATATTGGTTGATCTGAGGATGCGCCTATATAAACAAATAAAGTTTAATTTTCGCTATGCGTATTCTATGGCAAAAATCCGTACCCGGGAATACTCCACTAATACAGGTTCTGGAAGTACGTGGAGCCGTAAACAATATAATAACATGCTCACCTTCAGACTAGTATATATGATCAACGAAGCCAAAAGCGATCAAAACCGACGTCAGTTGCCATGAAACATTTAACTGCTTCCTATTGGATAAACCGACTCAAGCTGATTGCTCATCCCGAAGGAGGCTTTTTTAAGGAAGTTTATCGCGCTGCCGGGGAGATTCCTGCATTGGCATTGCCACCCCGATTCAAAGGCAACAGAAATTTTAGTACTGCAATTTATTATTTACTCGAGAGAGGCGATTTTTCTGCCTTCCATAGGATTCTTGCCGATGAAACCTGGCATTTTTACGATGGTAACCCGCTGGAAATAATCATCATAACTGCAGAAGGCAAGCTGAACAAACAAATCATAGGACTCGAACAGCCAGAAGCTTTACCCATGTTTACGATAAGAGCCGGTGACTGGTTTGCTGCCCGAAACACAGGCGATTATACCCTTTGTGGATGCACCGTGGCTCCTGGCTTTGACTTTGCCGATTTTGAGCTGGGTGATTACAAACAACTTGCCGCACTTTTTCCACAACACAGAAAACTGATCGAACAGTTTACTCGGATATGATTGATAAATAACTGATATCCACGGTTCAGGCCTTACGTTAAAAGCTGCTTACAAATTGATTAAAATTTGTACAGATTTTGATTGGAAGTTCTGCAAAAGTTGAACAGAAGTTGTGCAACTTATCTTGGATTGAATCAGACTTCCCTGAGAACTTAAAACCTGCCATAAACAGCCAAAAAACTCAATTTCTATTATTCGTATTGAGTTGCAAGTGAAGTTGTTTTACTACCAGCCTAAATTCTCCAAAGTTTTATTTTATGGCTTTAAGTTACTGAATATGAATAGTAAATGCAGTAATTTAAATCCTTCTAAACTCCATTGAATAAAAATTTACGAATTGGAGATAACTTTTATGGACAATTCATCTTTTTTCATTCAGGCAATTAGTCCTCCACCTATTGATTTAGATTGATTATAAATTGAGCCCATAGAGAATATTGGCCATAATTAAGCAGCTTGTAATGTTAAAAATTCTAAATTTACAAAGTCGTTTTTATGAAACCAATCCCAAATTATGACGTATAAACAATTCTAAAAAGAAAAGCTTAGACAAATGAAATATTTTGCATATACCACTTCATACCGCCAGAAGCCGCTCTTGACAACCCATCTGAATTGTAAATCAATATTTTTTGACACTGTTGACCTTTCAAATGAAAAACAAACCATTCACCTGATTCAAAAGCCTTGAAATATGAAGACACTTGTTCCTTTTATTGTAAAACAATACAATTACTTCCAAGTATCACATGCTCATTCGATTATATATCCGGGAGTTTTGCCGGTGCCATATCTGCCAGCTGTTTCTGATGCAACATATCATATCTCCTGCTTCAAATACAATACAATCACCACAAACATTTACGCTGGAGAGTTCCAACCCAATTTTCGATTCACTGAGGGCAGTGGCGGCTTTAATTATCAATTAGGAAATCAAAAAAACAACTGACAAATAGCTAAAATTATGGTTATGAAAAAATATATACTCCCTATTATTATCAGTGTAATTTTTTTTGGATTTGGGAATAAATTAAAAGCTCAATGCCCACCTACAATTGTTGCCTCAAATGCACCTGGTTGTAATCTTAGATTTGAGGATCCGGTTGCTTCTTTATGTTCAGGTGATAGTTGTATATTAACAGTCACACCCTCCTCTGGTGTAAGTTACCAATGGTACAATTCTTCTGGCGCAATCTCTGGTGCCACACAGTATCAATATTATCCATCTAATGCAGGCAGTTACTATGTTGTCACAAGCGATTGTCCGGATCCATCCAATACAATAATAGTTGCAATAGATCCTAAACCTTTTGGTTTCATAACTTTTTCTACTGGCTCTCCTGTTTGCGAAGGAACTACTGTAGAAGTTACACTTGAACCTGACCCGGGCTCGCCCTATGATGAGATGAGTTGGTGGAAACCAGATGAGATAGCAGGAAATTCAAATCCTTTTACTGAAATATTTTTTTCAACAACAACTGTTAGAGCCATAGTAAGCAACAACTCAAGCGGTTGCACAAACGTAGTATCAAATACATTAATTGTCCATTCACCTGTTAATCCAGGAGATATAAGCGCAGATCAGGAGATTTGTTCAGAAACCATCCCGGAGGAGTTAACCGGTCCTGCTGCCACAGGCGGAAATGGAGTATTTACTTATCAATGGCAATCATCAACAAATGGAGTAACATGGTCAGATATTTCAGGGGCTACCTCGCTGAGTTACCAACCTGGAGAACTTACTGAAACAACCTTATTCCGCAGAGTAGCATTTTCAAATACACCATGCCCGGCTGTTACGGAATATACACCCGTAACCATCACAGTGAATGAAATTCCAACAGTTACTAGTCCATCCTCTGTTTCTATTTGTTCTCATGAGGCAGTTGATTATGTAATCACCTCAGATGTGCCTGGAACAACTTTTGCCTGGACAGGAGCTAACACTTCAGGTACGGTAACAGGAATAACAGCTTCCGGTAGCGGGACATCCATTAACGATATACTTTCAATTCCTTCTGGAGGTACGGTATCAGGCCTGGCAACCTATACCATAATTCCAACCGGACCTGCCCCAACCTTTTGCGAAGGCGAGCCGTTTGAATTGGTTGTCACGGTATTACCTCTTCCCATTCCAACATTTATTGATGGGGCAACACCTGTTTGTGTTGGAAGTTCCGGAAATCTTTACAGAACTGAATCGGGAATGACAAATTACAACTGGACGATATCCAGTGGAGGCACAATTAATTCAGGGCAGGGCACTTACGAAATATCTGTCACCTGGACATCTACTGCTGGTCCAAAATGGGTCAGAGTAAGCTATACCGGCACAAATGGTTGCGAACCACTTGAGCCAACTCAATTCAATGTGTCAGTCAACCCATTGCCAGATCCAGTAATCACAGGACCAAATACCCCCTGCTTAAACGCAGCAGGTAATGTATATACAACTGCCGCTGGAATGACTAATTATATTTGGAATATTTCAGGAGGAACGATCACAGGCGGAGGAAGCACAACGGATAATTCTGCTATCGTCACCTGGAATACAACAGGTGTTAATTGGATTAGTATAACATACACAGATATAAATGGTTGTACGAATACGACTGCTAAACAATACTTTGTAAATGTTACTGCTCCCACCGTATCTGGTCCTCAAACTCCCTGTTTGAGTTCAACTTCAAATGTTTACACAACCCAATCGGGCAATACAGATTATGTTTGGACAATTTCTCCGGGCGGAACGATCACTTCTGGTGGTGGTTTAAACGATAACACTGCTACGGTAACCTGGAATGCCACTGGTGCACAAATTGTTTCTGTTAACTATACTACTGCTGCGGGATGCACAGCAGGTGATCCTGCTACAATAGCTGTTGATGTGCAACCTCTGCCAATAATTACCTTAAATGGAGACGACAATGTATGTGCAGGTTCTACAGGTGTTGTTTACACAACCGAAAGTGGCAAATCACTCTATACCTGGTCAGTATCGGCAGGTGGAACAATTACATCTGGAGGAACTGCGAATAGCAGTACGGCTATTGTTACCTGGCATACGGCCGGTTCTCAACAAATTTCTGTTAATTATACCGATGCAAATGGCTGTGATGCAGAAAGCCCATTCGTTTTGCCTGTAAATGTAAATCCGCAGCCAATACCAACAATTACTGGAAGCAGCTCCGAATGCGTGGGAGCTACAGGCATTGTTTATGAAACTGAATTAGGACAATCTAATTATGAATGGACTATTTCCGGGGGTACAATTACTTCCGGATCCGGCACAAATTCTATTGTCGTAAACTGGACAACAGCAGGCTCAAGATGGGTTGCAGTTAACTACACCGACGCAAGCGGATGTGATGCAGCAAGTCCGACACAATACCCGGTTACTGTACGACCATTACCGACACCTGTAATTACAGGATCCAGCTCAGTTTGCGTAGGTGCAACCAATGTGCAATATGCCACAGATGGTGATGCAGGCATTACAGATTATCAATGGACAATATCTGGTGGTGGCACTATTGTTGGGTCATCCACAAACGCAAATCTCTTTGTAAACTGGAATACTGTTGGTTCTCAAACTGTTTCAGTTACCTACACCGGAGCAAATGGTTGTGATGCCGCAACCCCAACTGTTTTTAATGTTACCGTTCTTAACCTTCCTGCGCCGACGATAACTGGCTGGGATGACGTTTGTAATCATTCAACCAATGTATATACCACACAGCCTGGCATGACAAATTATGATTGGGTTGTAATTGGTGGGACTATTAACTCCGGCGGAACCGGATCAGATAATACCGCTACAGTGACCTGGAATACAACAGGAAATCAGTCTATTAGTGTAAATTATGAGCAAACTGGATGTCCGGCTACTTCGCCTTTTGTGTATCCTGTATATGTTAATCCATTGCCCATCGTTGATGCTGGTTCAACACAGTCGATACCCAATGGAACACCCACAACACTCAACGGAACCGCATCCGGAGGAACTGGAACATTACTCTATCAATGGGAGCCGGTTAGTTTAATAGCATCAGGTGAAAATACATTGACCCCAACAACAGAAAACATTTATGTTACACAGATCTTCGAATTGGAAGTTACAGATGACAAACTTTGTTCAGCAACTGATCAGGTTGAGATTGTTGCACTTGGAGACCCCCTAAGTGTTATTGCAACCGCTTCACCCAACCCAATTTGTAATAACGGAGAAACTGTACAATTAGGAGCTGAGGCAATGGGAGGCAATAGTGATATCCAGGCTGATTACACCTGGACTTCCACACCTGCCGGTTTTAACTCTACAGCACAAAATCCAACTGTTAATCCCACATTTACAACAACATACAATGTTTCGGTGTGGGATGGCTTTAACATGTCAACAAGCACGATTTTGGTTACCGTTAATCCGCTTCCAACAGTATTTAATGTTACGGGAGGAGGAGAATACTGTAGTGGAGGGGCCGGAGTTAACATTGGATTAAACGGATCGCAATCCGGCGTAAACTATCAATTGGTATTCAATGGATCAGATATCGGAAGCCCCATTCCGGGAACCGGAAATTCTATAACATTTACTAATAATACAGGTGCAGGAACCTATACCGTGCGTGCAATACATGCGACAACGAACTGCGAAAATGATATGACAGGAAGTGCTACAATTTCCATTAACCCACTGCCAACTGCAGATGCCGGAGATTTTCAACTCATACCCTATGGAACAAGCACTTCATTGACTGGTATTGCAGGCTCAGGAACTCCTCCTTATAACTATTTATGGACACCAGCTGCCAGCATATCCGGCTCTAACACAAGCCTTACTGCCAACACTACCAATCTTTACACTAATACTGATTTTACATTTAGAGTAACAGATAACAAAGGCTGTATTGCCAGTGATATTGTAAGTATAACACTTGAAGGAACTGGTCTCGCTGTAACGGCTGCTGCTGTGGAAGATGTTATTTGTAACAATGGCGAAACCGTCCTTTTAAATGCCGAAGCTACCGGAGGAAATAGTGCAAACATTGCCAATTATTCCTGGACCTCCACACCGGCAGGGTTTACCTCCAATGAACAAAGTCCTCAGGTTAATCCAACACAAACAACTATCTACCACGTATCAGTAAATGATGGCTTTAATACAGCAACCAATTCTGTTACAGTTACTGTTAACCCACTTCCAACGCTATTCACAGTTACGGGAGGTGGTGAATATTGTAGTGGAGGAAGCGGAATAGCTGTTGGCCTGAATGGTTCACAAACCGGAGTAAGCTATCAATTATTAATAAATGGCTCTGACATTGGAAGTCCTGTATCAGGAACCGGTTCTGCCATTTCATTTGGAACTCAAACAAGCGCAGGTAATTATACGGTGTATGCTACGCATACGACCACCTCTTGCGAGAGAGATATGACAGGTAATGTAAGCATCTCAATCAATCCTTTGCCTACCGCATCAGCTGGGAATGACCAAACAATAAATTATGGAACCTCTACTTCATTAAGCGGTTCAGCCAGTTCCGGAACAAGCCCCTGGAGCTATCTTTGGACACCTGATAATATGATTGCTTCGGGTGCAGGCACTGCAAGTCCAATTACGGAGAATCTTATTGCAACAACTGATTTTCTGTTAACCGTTACTGATTCAAAAGGCTGCACAGATACCGATGACATGCAAGTTGTTGTTGTTGGAGATCCATTAAGCGTTATTGCAAGCGTTGATAACAGTGTGATTTGCAGCGGTGCTTCAGCACAATTAAATGCAACAGGATCAGGCGGTAACTTAGCCTATACTTATTCGTGGAGCAGCGATCCCGGAAGCTGGACTTCAACAGAGCAAAATCCGATTGTAAATCCAACCAGCACAACAAATTATACAGTCACCATTAGTGACGGCTATAATACCGCAACATCAAGTGCAAGTGTTACTGTAAGGCCACTTGCTATCGTTTATAATGTTACAGGTGGTGGTTCATACTGCACTGGAGAATCCGGTGTGGAAGTTGGTCTTTCAAATTCTGAAACCGGTGTTAGTTATCAACTTTATGTTGATGGATCACCTGTAGGAACAGCTGTGAATGGAACAGGATCCTCAATTTCGTTTGGCGAACAATCCACAGTTGGTAGTTACACTGTGAAGGCTACTGTTGTTACTTCAGGATGTGAAAATGATATGGCTTCATCTGTTCAGGTCAATACGCTTCCCTTACCAGAGATTTACAGCATGACCGGTGGAGGCTCCTATCCGCAGGGAGGAATAGGCGTGCCTGTTGCGCTCACAAATTCACAAATAGGTGTCGATTACCAACTACTTTTAGACGGTTCTCCAATCGGAACCCCGCTTGCAGGAACCGGTAGTCCGCTGAGTTTTGGAAATCAAACATTAGCTGGTGAATATACAGCTATTGCAGTTAATGCGATTACTGGCTGTAACAATGCCATGTCGGGTTCTGTAACAGTTATCATCAACCCTTATCCAACTGTATTCCATGTATATGGAGGTGGTTCCATTTGTTTCGGTTCTTCTGCCGAAGTGGGATTAGATGGTTCTGAAATCGGGGTAGCCTATACCCTGTTGCGTGATGGAACCAGTGTATCACTTGATATTCCTGGCACCGGTGATTCCCTTCAATTTGGTGCATTTTCAACTCAGGGGATTTATACAGTCAGAGCAGAAAATATTTCAACTGGTTTAACGATGAATATGGATGGCTTCGCTGAAATAATTGTAAATCCATTACCCAACATCTATTCGGTTAGTTATTCTCAACCCGGGGATAATTGTGTGCCTATCATTCCACGTCTCGGCGGCTCGCAAATAAATGCCATTTACGAGTTAAATTATGAAGATTTTAATGGCTTTTACTCACCTGCCATAGAGACATTAAATGGAACAGGCAATCCGTTGAATTTCAGCAGTCAATTGAATTCCGGAGTTTATACAGTTTCAGCATATATTGATTATACTGATGTTATCTGCCGTATCGATATGGCTGGCAGCTTGGTTGCCGATTCAATCCCAAAAGAGTTTCAAATGTTTCCACAAGGTGACTTATGCGAAAACGACCAAGAACTATGCCTGTCAGGTTCAGAAGCAGGAATTAATTATCAGCTTTGGCTTGGTAACGAGCCAGTTGGAAATATTGTCCCCGGTGCACCTGACGGAGGCCCTATTTGCTTTGGAACATTAACTGCTCCAGGCACTTACCGCATCCATGCAATTAATACACTCACCGGATGTGAAATCTTCTTTACAACTCAGGTAGTTGTTAATCCACAGCCAATTCAATATACAATGGCTCCAGTGTATGATTGTGCCGGTTCTGAAATTATCCTGGAGGAATGTGAGGCAGAAATTGAATATTACTTATACCTGGAACCAGCTAACAGAGAATTTATTGAGATTCAGGGACCTTTGACATGCAGTGGCAGTGGACAGATTAACTTTGGGCCACAATTTGACGAAGGCATATACAGGATTAAAGCCGTAAACCCGACAAGCAATTGCTGGGCATGGATGGACGGCTCTACGACAATCTATCCCAATCCTGAAATTTTTGAAATGGCTCCTCAGGGAAATGCTTGTCCGCCAGTAGTTATCTACCTCGAAAACTATCAATTGGATATTACCTATTATCTGTATCGGGATGGTAATTTAATCCTTTCGGATGACGGATCGGATGGGTCGGTAAATTTTGGCTCTCAAACAGTTTCCGGAACCTATACCATTGGCGCACTTAGAAATCATCCTAATGGCGTGAACTGCGAAACGATGATGTCCGGCAGTCTGCAGATCTTTGAAACTCCTGCTGTTCGCACACTTTTGCCAACAGAAGATTTATGTGCACCCGCCTCTTTCTATCTGAACAGTTCCGAAACAGGGATAACCTATGAGTTATGGAGTGATGTTTCCGGATTGATACAGTCAGTTGTTAGCACCGATGGCGGTCAAATTGATTTTGTCCCTGTAAACAATCCGGGACAATATTATGCCAGAGCCGTTAACGGCCAAAACTGTTCCATTGAGATGGATGGCATCAGAACAGTACTGGAAATGCCAGAAGTTTACACACTTTCGCCACAAGGAAACTGGTGTGCTGATCAACCTCTCTCAATCAATTTGAGCAACTCAGATATCGGATTTACTTATCAGCTATTCCTCACCGGAAACCCCGCACCTGTTGAAAGCATTTCTGGCATAGGTAACCAACTGAATTTCTCTCCCGTAATTACGCCTGGCACCTATTTCATCATGGCAATCAATGATGTTTCTTCCTGCTCAACCTTGATGCAGGGTGAAGTGCTGATCAATATTATGCCGGAAATATTGAGTGATGATGAATTGTTTTTGTGCAATGATCAATTTACCAATTACACAATATTGTCTGATGTTCCGGATGCAACCTACAGCTGGATCGTGACAGATAATTCCGGTGGTGCCATTACCGGATTTGCAGATGGAACCGGAAACCTGATTGATCAACAGTTAGTAAACACATCCGGTCAACAGCAATATATAACTTATTTGATTACACCTACCGGACCAGCACCTACAAACTGTGCCGGAAATATTTTTGAACTCACCGTTTTTGTTGAGGCAGTATCGGAAATTACCAATCCCGAAAACTCCCAATCAATTTTATCAGGCGATTTCACAGAGGCGGAAATTTTCAGTACTAATATCATTGGCCAAACCGTTGATCTCAATTGGTCAGCCAGCCCAAGTTCAAGTGCATTAACAGGCTACACGGCCTCCGGAACTGGTGATTTGCCTTCGATGCAAATTTTCATTGACCCGAATGTTGCAAACCCACCAAATACTGCTTATGTTGAATACACTGTAACGCCTTCGGTAAACGGTTGTGAAGGAATTGAATTTACTTATACGATACTGGTTCAGCTTAGGCCAAATATTTTTGATCTTTTTGCACCAGGCGCAACAGAAATTTGTAACGACGGCATCTCACAGGCTCCATTGGAATTAAGCGGGTCAGAAGCTGGTGTAACTTACCGCTTATTACGTAATGGTGTGATACAACCACAGTATGATCAGCCGGGCGATGCGGCTGGCAATCCCATTCAATGGCTTGTTGATCAGGCTGGAACTTATACCTGTATTGCCGTACACGATGTTACAGGTGTGACGGAAAACATGACCGGTATAGTTGAAATCGTTGGTCGCCAGCTGCCGATAGCCTACAACCTCACAACACAACAGCCTAATAATAACTGTTTGCCCATCACACCACGCTTAAGCAACTCAGAAGCCAACGCTGTCTATGAATTGCTGCTTGAAGATTCAAACGGTATTGTTACAATTGTTGATATACAAAATGGCACAGCTGCTAACGAGCCTCTGTTATTTGCACAACAATCCCTTGCAGGAATCTATACAGTCAGAGCACGCATTAGTTACGACGAAATTAGCTGCGAAGCCATGATGAATGGTAGTATTACCGGAAATGCCCCACCTCAGGAATTCGACCTTAGCCCCGAAGGCGAGCTGTGCGAAGATGATGTAATACTTACCATGCTTGGATCAGAAATAGGGGTTAACTACAGCTTGATCCTGAATGGGATTCCGATGGGTAATACTTATGCAGGAACCGGTAATCCAATATCTTTCGGAATCTTGCAAAACCCCGGAACTTATCAGGTTCATGCAATCAACACAACAACAAGCTGCGAAATAATTTTCTCAGAAACATTAACAGTGAATTCCAGTCCCGAAACGTATGCTGTTTTCCCTGCCAATGCCTGTCCGAATACGGAAATATTTATGACCGACTGCGAAGCCAGCATTGATTATTATGTCTATTTCGAAGCTTCCGTGCGCGGTGTAAATGAGTTTATTGAGGTTGCAGGTCCCTTTAATTGTGGCCCCGACGGAATAAATTTTGGTGCATTCCAGGATGCAGGCATCTACCGGATTAAAGCTGTTGACCCAACTACAAATTGTAGCGTATGGATGGATAACAATGTCACAATTTGGCGTACTCCTATTGGCTATGCCATGTCGCCTCAGGGAACAGGCTGTGGCCCGATTACTTTTAGCATGGAAGATTTTGAGGCCGATGTCACTTACTTCCTGCTCAGGGATGGAATAACTGTTGAAAGCACTATCGCCACTGGTGGTACAGTTAGCTTCAGTCCACAAACAGAAACTGGTAATTACACCGTCTCCGCTCAATTTGGGAATGGAGGAAATCAGGTTTGCAACAATTTGATGATTGGCCAGTTTGAAATTTTACCTCAACCAGAAATCTTTACTTTACGACCTATCAATTCACCCATTTGCCCACCGGCAGGTTTCTTCCTGGCCAACTCACAAGCAGGCGTGATGTATCAGCTTTATAATGATCAAACAGGTTTGATTCAACAGATAAGCAGTACCGTTGACGGCGAGGTGATAAATTTTG
The DNA here is from genome assembly GCA_002440975.1 of Bacteroidales bacterium UBA6229. Taxonomy (GTDB): domain Bacteria; phylum Bacteroidota; class Bacteroidia; order Bacteroidales; family F082; genus UBA5536. The sequence continues at coordinate 22,052 of DJWN01000047.1, read as the reverse complement.
ATCCGGTAAATACGCCAGGCGAATATTGGGCAACAGCCACACTTGGAAATTGCGAGGCACAGATGAATGGAACCAGAACGGTTTCGCCTTTGCCTGTTGCCTACAACATCACACCTTCAGCAGGTCAGTGGTGTAGTAATGATAATGTAGAAATTGGTTTGTCTGATTCCGATATCGGATTCACTTACCAATTACATCGAACTCCCTTTAGTTCTAATCCAATTGCAACTGTTGCAGGTGATGGCAATGCTATTATTTTCGGGACGTATGCTGTAATTGGCAACTACCGTGTACTGGCCATCAATGATGCCACAGGTTGCGAGCGATGGATGAATGGCGAAATTCAAATTAATGATCCACCCCTGCCGTTTAACATAACCGCAAATGGATCAGTGCCACAAGCTGGATGGAACTGTCCTCCTGTTGAAATTGGACTGCAATTATCCGAAACAGGCGTCAACTACAACCTGTTTCAACCTGATGGAACTACTACCCTGGCCGGAACTGGTGCTGCGCTGATTTTTGGAACTTATTCCACCTCAGGCGAATATTATGTTGTTGCCACCAATCCAACTACAACCTGCAGTGCCCAAATGCCGGGAACTATTAATATTTTCGATGGCCCGGAAATTTATACCTTAACTTTAGTTGGCCAACCCTCTTATTGTTTTGGTGATGACAACGCCATTGAATTGGTTTTAAATTCATCACAGCCAGGGGTTATTTATCAACTTTTCAAAGATGACATCAGCAATCCGGTGATGGCAGAAATAACAGGAACAGGAGAGCTTTTGAGTTGGTTCCCGGTTTCACAGTTTGGTGAAGGCAATTATTTTGTAATGGCACATTTTGCTGATAATCCTACTTGCAGTGCAACCATGAACGGAAATATCACAATTGATGAAATTGCACTCCCAACGGCATCACTCGCTGGCTCAACCACCATTTGCGAAAGTTACTGCACCACACTCAATTTTAATGTTGCAGCTGATCTTCCATTCGAACTTATCTATACTGAAAATGGAATCGCACAGCCGCCATTAAACTTCGATCCATCAAATCCTGATTATTCGATTGAGATTTGTCCAACAGAACAAACAATCTATGAGATCGTAAGCGTAAACTATACGGTACATCCATTTTGTGCAGCTCTTGACATAAGTGGAAACTTTACTGTGTTTGTTGATCCATTACCAATCGCCGAAACAGGCCCGGGAGGTATTATCTGTGAAACACAGGGATATCATTTTGGAAGTGCGTTTGTTGAAAATGTATCCAACTGGAGCTGGGAAATTCATGACGGACAAGGCAGTTTTGATAACCCGGCTTGGATTACACCGGTTTTCTATCCCGATCCGGTAACAGAAATCACCGAAATGACCATCAGATTAGTTGCTTATGGAAGTGGCGAATGTATTGGTAATACGGACACCTCATTTGCCGTGATTCAGGTTTATCCTCAACCCCAGGCTTTTGCCGGAATGAATGACAGTGCCTGCGTCAACTCCGCTTATCCTTTAAGCGAAGCAACTGCTGAAAATTACAGTGCAGTGCAATGGGTAGTTATCTCAGGATCAGGCTCTATTGATTCGCCCAATACTTTAAATCCAAACTATCTACCCCATCAATCAGATGTTGGAACAACCGTAACGCTGCAACTAACTGCCACAGGCGAAGGCCCTTGCAATCACTTATCGGCCAGTTCATTGATCAATATTTATATTGAAGGAATGCCAACCGCCTACGCAGGACCATCACTCATTACGTGTGTTTTAAATCCTATTCAGGTAACTCAGGCAACTGCATCCTACTATTCAGAAATCAACTGGACACATAACGGAAATGGTACCCTTACGAATACAAATGCTATCAACCCGATCTACTTCCCTGATATTACGGATGCCGGCACTACAGTGACTTTGACATTAACCGCAACCGGAGTAGGAAGTTGCGACAGTGAAGTAGCCGTTTCTGAAACCAATATTCAGATTGATCCGCTTCCGGAAGTATTTGCCGGCAACGACAATTTTACCTGCGAGTTAGAAGCATTTCAGCTGGATGAAGCCACTGCAACCCATACATCTTCAACCATTTGGTCGATAGTGCAGGGCAATGGCACGATCAATGATCCTGACGAACTAAATGCCACCTACACCCCGGCTGCAAGCGATGCCGGAACTACCGTAATTTTAAGGCTGAGAGGCTTCGGTCAAGGCAATTGCAGTGCTTATACAGCTGATTCATTCATTAATATTGATGTAATAACCAGTCCTGAGGCAAACTTTGAGGTAGCCACTCCTACTTGTGTTAACGAGCTAGTTACTTTTGAAGATGCTTCCACAACCAACACTGGAATCATTGAACAGTGGATATGGAATTTCGGAGATCAGTCTCCCGAAATTATAGTAGATTTCCCTGATGATCCAAACGTCAGCCACACCTACACAGGGTCCGGAAACTTTGTTGTGACGCTAACAGTAGTGAACAGCAACGGCTGTGAAGCAAGCAACTCACAGACCATACAAATAACCCCCGCTCCTATTGCAGCTTTTGTAATTCAGGGTGGTTTATGTGCAGATAGCCCTATCAATTTCATCGACCTGTCGCAAGAAGCTGGTGGTGGTGCGATCACTTCCTGGGATTGGAACTTTGGCGATGGAAATTCGTCAGATCTACAAAATCCGGTTCATAGTTATGATGCTCCCGGAACTTATACGGTTACACTAACAGCGTATAACGAAAGTGGATGCGCAAGCAACACCTTCGAAGCAACAATAACCATTGAGGAAGCGATACAGGTCGAAATTGACGATTCTAACTTATTTGCCTGTGCCGATGAGCCTTATCAGTTTAATGCCACTTCGGCTGATGCCGTTTTCTGGTTCTGGGATTTCGGTGACGGCAACACCTCTACCGAACAAAATCCGCAACATGCCTATGCTACATCAGGAGCGTATTTTGTAACACTTACCGGAACTACAATGAACGGGTGTTCGAATACTGATGAAGTGATGCTGATTGTTAATCCGGAACCCATTGCCGGCTTCAATGCTAACCAGACAGCCTGTACTAACGAAGCGATGCTATTTACGGATACTTCTGTAACGCCTAACGGTGTGATTACTGAATGGCAGTGGGATATGGGCGATGGCACTGTTTACACCATCAACAATCCCAACGACAGAAACATAACACATCAGTTTGCCACCCCAAATCAATTCCTGGTATCCTTAACCATAACGGATGCAGCTGGGTGTACAGATACCCACACACAAACGGTTGTTGTGCAGCCCGGCCCTGTGGCCATGTTTACCTATTCTGCCAGCTGTACAGGTCAGCCGGTAATCTTTACTGACCTTTCCATCCCAAATGGCGGTTCGGATATTGTTTCCTGGACATGGGATTTTGGAGATATTCCTTCAGGAAACAATAACACCTCCAATCTACAGAACCCCGCGCATACCTTCGTTGGAGAAATGCCTGTTGGTGGTTACACAGTTTCGCTTACAGTCACAAATGCTACAGGATGTGCGGCAAGCATAAGTCAACAAGTTTTCGTAGATGAAACACCATTTGTTGAAATCATCTCGTCAGAAAACGAAATTTGCCTTACTGAATCCATATTGTTCTCAGGCGTTGGTGATAATGTTGTATCCTGGTTCTGGACTTTTGGAGACGGAAATACCTCAACACTTCAAAATCCAACACACACCTATCTTTCAGCAGGAACTTACAACGTTAACTTAACAATTGTTACTGCGCAAGGATGCACCAACAATGCCAGCGAACAAATCGTAGTAAATCATATGCCATCAGCAGGATTTACAACTAATTCGCCTGTCTGCCTCGAAAGTCCGATTCAGTTTAACAACACCTCTGTTTCGCCAAACGGCAATATCCAAACCTGGATATGGGACTTTGGCGATGGCACAACGCAAACTATCCAGGCACCCGACAATCCAAATGTTGCCTATACCTATCTGCAGGCAGGAACATTCAATGTAACGCTTACCGTTATTGACAATGTTGGATGCGAAGACAGTTTTACCCGTCAGGTTAATGTTCAAAATAGCCCATTGGCCAATTTCACCTTTGACCAGACTTGTTTTGGAGAGCCTGTTTTGTTTACCGATCTATCATCACCAAACGGAGGCCCCGATTTGTTTAGCTGGGAATGGGAATTTGGTGATCCACTTTCGGGTACCGATAACAGCTCAAACCTGCAAAATCCTTCACATCTGTTTACAGCTCCCGGAATCTTTAATGTTAGCCTTACTGTTACCAATACATTGGGTTGCACCAATACCATTGAAATAGAAGTTGAAGTAAGCGAGACCATAGCCATTGACTTTACGTACGATGCACCATCGTTCTGTCCGGGAGAAACGATAGACTTCACTCCCGATGGAGTTGATATCGTATCCTACCAATGGGATTTTGGTGATGGTGGTACTTCTATTCAGCAAACTCCACAATATATCTATTCCAACCCAGGAACTTACACCGTTTCCCTTACTGTTACTGATATCGATGGCTGTCAGGGATATGTAGAGCATGAAATCCTTATCAATGAAGAACCTGTTGCAGCTTTCTCTACCGACAGCCCTGCCTGTAGTGGAACACCTACACAGTTCTTTAATGCTTCAACTTCGCCAACAGGATACATTACCGAATGGGTGTGGAATTTTGGCGATGGCTCAGATGAGGTAGTTGTTACATTCCCTGATAATCCGGATGTGAGTCATCTTTATGCTGAGGGAACATACAATGCCAGCTTAACTGTTACAAATAGTAATGGTTGTTCTAATACCATTAGTCAGGATGTTAGCGTAACTCCCGGGCCAGTCGCAGCTTTTGATTATACAGGCACTTGTGCAGAAAGTCCGGTTAGCTTTATCGACCTGTCGCAGGAAAATGGCGGAGGCGAAATCGTTGAATGGCAATGGGATTTTGGAGATCCAACCTCCGGAACCGACAACATTTCAACCTTACAAAATCCTATCCATATTTTCTTAACTCCAGGAAACTATGATGTTGAGCTTATCGTCACTAACATCAATGGATGCCAAAGCAGTGTAATTAATACAGTAACCATTGACGATGTTATTGATGTAGCTATTGATTTGGAAAGTCCAAACATATGTTTAGGCCAACCATTCCAATTCACCGGCATCTCAGATGTAGCCATTTATTGGCACTGGGACTTTGGCGATGGAAATACTTCTACGCTTCAAAATCCTGAACATACGTATTCACAAACAGGCACTTATACTGTGGTTCTTATTGGTGAAGATGCAAATGGCTGCTCAAATACCGATGAGATCAGCGTTACAGTGTATCCGGGTGCGCAGGCTGATTTTATCAGTTCAGCTCCTGCCTGTGGTAACGAGGAAATCGAATTTACTGACATATCAATTTCGCTTAATGGTGCTATTGAAAGTTGGCTATGGGATTTTGGTGACGGTAATTCCTCTACCGACCAACATCCTGTTCACAGTTATAATTTCGCGGGCACCTATGACGTGACCTTACTGGTTACTGATGTTGAAGGCTGTATAGGCGAAATCACCAAACAAGTACAAGTGAACATCGAACCTCTTGCTCAGTTTATCTTTGAGGAAAATTGTGCCAATACACCTGTACTTTTCACCGATTTGTCATCCCCCAACGGTGGAAGTGATTTGTTCTCATGGTTCTGGGAATTTGGCGACCCTGAATCTGGTGTAAATAATACATCGACCTTACAGCATCCTTCGCATCTTTTCGTAGGCCCGATGCCTCCGGAAGGTTATGCTGTTGAACTGACAGTAACTAATACTGCAGGTTGCACAAACATTTACCAGCTCAATGTATTGGTTGGACAACTTCCTGAAATTGAAATTGATGTCAGCAGCGAAGCTTTTTGTGCAGGTGAAGTTGTGGAGTTCACAGGCATTGGACAGGATATAACCAACTGGTTCTGGAACTTTGGCGATGGCGGGGTTTCCACTCAGCAAAACCCGAGTTATGTTTATGCAATTCCAGGAAACTATACGGTTACCTTAACGGCCACCCATCTAAATGGTTGCGTAGGTATGGCTAGCATAGAGATTGGTGTTGGACAACAGCCTATTGCCAATTTCGAAACAGAAAACAATTGTTTTGGTTTGCCAACACAATTCCATGACCTTTCCGTTAGCCCTGAAGCCATCATCGAAGAGTGGTTATGGGACTTTGATGATAATGGCAATACCTCTGCTGAACAAAATCCTAGCTATGAATTTACCGAACCTGGTGAATATTATGTAACACTAACTATAACTACAAATTACGGCTGCGTAGAATCGCTAAGTCGTTGGGTTACAATATTCGACACGCCTCAAGCTGCCTTTACCTTTGTTCAGGCCTGTGACCCACCCGGGCAATTCCATTTCTTTGACCAGTCAACAGAAAGCGCAAACGGCAGTCCAATTATTGAATACGCCTGGTATTACGATGGCTCACTGTTCTCAGAAGGTGTGAATCCGGGATTTGTATTCCCCACAACAGGGGTTGACCATGTGATTACCCTGGTTATTACAGATGCTGTTGGCTGTTCATCCGAATTTGAGGAGAACATCACGATTTGGGAACCACTTGATATTAGCTTCACTGCAACAGAAGTTTGTGTGGGTGAGCCAACGCTTTTCGAAGCCTTACACGAACCCGAAACAGTTGGTGTAGGCTACTATACCTGGAACTTCAATGATGGCAGTCCATCGTATGAAACCATTGAATCAGAAGTATCGCATACCTTCCCTGCTGCAGGAACTTACCCCGTTGAGTTGACCACTGTTGATGAAAACGGCTGTTCGCAAACCACATATAACATGGTGATCGTAAACCCATTACCTATACCTGATTTCGATTACGTTAGCGGTGTTTGCGATGAGCCTACCCAGTTTACCGATCTCTCATCAGGAAATGGAGTTCCAGTTGTGGAATGGTTCTGGGAATTCGGTGATGAAGATGAAAGCACTTCCGATGAACGTAACCCGCTATTCACGTACGCATCACAGGAAGGAACCTATCTGGTTAGATTAACGGTTACCAATGCTAATGGCTGCGTAAATACCATTGAAAAGGAAATTTACAAAGAGCCTTGTTTGCAGGCATCCTTCATCCTACCATTCGGTGAGTATTGTGCACAAAGTGAGATTTGCTTCGCAGAAAATTCTATTATGCTCATTGAGGATGGACAAATAGTAGAATGGGCATGGGACTTCGGTGATGGTACCCAGCTGGTATATAATAGCCCACAAAACCCCATATGCCATACATGGGAACCTGGATTTACCGGACTTGAAGCAGGAGAGTATGTTGTAAGCCTCACAGTTACAGGAGAGGTAAACGAAAACCTCTTCACACATACGTATGCTGTAACCATCCAAATCAGGGCAACCCCCAGGGCACATTTCATCCCTGATCCGGTATGTCATGGTGTTACAACACAATTCATTGATTTGTCAGAAGATAATGGCGAACCACTTACAAACTGGTTATGGGAGTTTGGCGATCCGGAAAGCATCGATGACTTCTCAAGTCTTCAAAATCCGTCCTGGCAATACACTGAGTTTGGCACTTTTGAAGTAAGTCTTATTGTGGCCAATCAGTATGGTTGTACAGACACAACGATAAGAGAGGTGATAATCTGGCAACCTCCATCAGCCGATTTCATTGCTGTTGATAGTTGTGTAACTTACATCACCTATTTCAATGATTTGAGCGATGAAGGAGGTGCTCCCATTGACAGCTGGTTCTGGCATTTTGGTGATCCAAACAGCAACAATGACGATGGTAATCCGTGGACTGACTCAACTGCAACAGATCGGCTGACGGAACACATTTATATGCAATCCGGCACTTATTTTACAAGCCTTGTTGTTGAAGATGAAAATAGATGCCGCGACACGGTGCGCCATAGCCTGCCAGTGCATCCTATTCCACAGGCCAGCTTTACTTTTGAAGATCGCTACGAAGGAAAACAAGGACAGGTCTATTTCCAAAATACCAGTGATCCTTCGGCCAGCACCTTCTTCTGGGACTTCATGACCGGACAAACCTCAACCGAAGAAAATCCGATTTATCAGTTCGAGGACGACGGACTCTATGAAGTGATGCTGGTAGCTTACAACAATCATTTATGTCCTGATACGGCTGTGAATGATTACGAAATCACCTTTACAGGACTCTATTTCCCCAACAGTTTTGTGCCAGGTCACAGTGAACAGGAATTCAGTGAGTTTAAAGGCAAAGGCGAAAATCTGGAGACCTATACCCTTGAGATTTTCACCAGTTGGGGACAATTGATCTGGTCCAGCTCACGGCTCGAAGATGGACGCCCTGCAGATGCATGGGATGGCACCTATAACAGTCAGGATTTACCAACGGGTTCTTACATCTGGAAAGCTTCTGCTACTTTCAAGGACGGGACAATTTGGGAAGGCTCTGACAATGGCGATGGCAATATTAAACCTTATGGAATCATTAATCTGATCCGATAACAGAAAGGAGGAACACTATGAAAGCAATTGAATACCTGATCAACGGATCACAAATAATGAAACTCATGAAAGCTCACAAGTATAAATTAAGCCTGATGGTTCTGACAATATTTTTAAGCATTAACTTAAAAGCTCAGGACCCGCACTTTTCGCAGTTCTTCAGCAGTCCTACTTATTACAATCCGGCTTATACAGGCCTTTCGCTCGGGCTAAAGGTACGAATGCACGCCCGTAAATTGTGGATGAATCTCCCTGGCGAAAACTACCTGACAAATTTTAGCATGGATATTGCTGATCGTAACATCCCCGGTGCAGGTGGTATTGGCGTGTTGTTTAATCAAACCAGCGAAGGCCTGGGTTATATCAAAACAACTACCACCGGTATCTTACCTGCTGTGCGTATTCCTTTATCGCAAAGTGCTATCATTCAGGTTGGTGCCATGGCCGGCTTTGTTCGTAAAGAGGTAAACTTTGATGGAAATCTGATTTTTGCAGATCAGCTTGATCCGCGATGGGGTTATATTGGCCCGTCGAGTATTAGCAAACCTGCCGACAATTATGTGGTTTATCCTGATTTTTCGTTCGGTAGCATTTTCCAGTTCGAAGGCAACAATGTGGTTGGCACACTGGGTGCTGCTGTGCATCATCTGATGGAACCCAACCAAAGCTTTTTTAATCTGGATGCACCCCTCGCCCGAAAATACGTTGGCCATTTCGACCTGATCATTGATATTGACGAATATGAAGGCTATTACAACCGCAAAAAGAGTTTTAAGCTTAATCCGGGCGTTATATTTCAACAACAAGCCGAAATGACAAATTTCAATCTGGGTATGAATATCTATATGTCGCACCTCTACCTCGGTATCTGGTTTCGGAATGATGTGCTGGAATATTCCGAATTTGCTGACCTGATCTTTTTGGCCGGGATCAACATTGGATTTACCGAGAACTCAAGGATGAAACTACTTTATTCGCATGATATGGCCATCAGCACCAATAATAATTTTGCCGGCCCTTCACACGAAATCAGTCTGATACTTGAATTTGACAACCTGAGGTTCTTTAAACAGACTGAAATCATTAAAAATGTGAAATCCAGAAACTTCTCACCAATTGAATGTTCACCATTTTAAAATGATATAGCAATCAAACCAAAAGTAAGCCATAGGAAGCTTTTGGTTTGATTGCTTTTTACAAGCGAAAAAAAGATTCTCCCAAGAATAAGTACAACATAAATAACTGCTGGGGTAAAAGCGAAATCCATCATGCAAGGATTAGCAAAGCAAGATAGAGTAAGAACTTACATCTGTGATACCACTGAACAATGACCTAAATGCGTCATGTTTCCAGTTTAAGTATTTCTGCTAATGCATTATAAGAATACGTTTTTTAAAAGTAATTGAAATTCAGGTATGCGTTTTTATAGCATCTTTGTGGTACTCAAAAAAGAAATAGGTATGAGGATGCTGTTCTCACTCACCTATAAATTGAAAAAACTCAAAGAACTGAAAGAGTAACCTGATCGAAATTTTTACCCTTATGAAAATCTGTATTAATAAATTCCATTGACCCACTATTGTATTTTTTTACATCATGAAGTAAAACAATGGAAAAAAAATCATTTTCCATGTGCTTAAACCAGAGCTATAATCATTTACAAAAGCCCTGAAAGAGAAAGTACTTTGCTACAATTTTCAGTGAAGATAGCCAACGAGGGTAAGTAATTTACACCATTTCCTACTCCAAAACGATGTAAAAAAATGAAGTAACCCAAGAATATTACTATGACACAAGTTGTAAAGACAGCTTCCATATTTGGGTTGCTCAGTTTTAAAATCACTGTTGTCCGGTAAAAATATAATGTCGTCCCGTACGTACGGGACGGCATTATTAAAGCGATTGAGCGGTTTTACGTTATTTTTACCGGACAACAATGTTTTAAAATAAACATTATTTAACTTCTTTATATAATAATGATTATAATTGTATGCTCAAATCTATCAATGAGCTTTTCAATTCCTTATCAAGAATATGGGAGTAAAGAAATTGTTTTTTTATAGGACTTCAACCAAAAAGGCAAATGTTATATTTTTAATCGATTTACTTATATTTGTGAGTTTAACTTTCGGAAAGTATCATGTTACCATATAATTATGCGTACCGCCCTATTTGAAAAACAATCTTCGAAAGCCTCTGATAAACTAAGGAAAAATGTTGAAGTGATAAAAGCGCAACGCTCGAAAATTGGTTTTAAAATATAACATCCTTTTATCTCAACTACTGAATGACAAAAGAAAATCAAATATCTGCATTTCAGCCCTTGGTAAACAGGATATATATCATCAGGAATCAAAAGGTGATGCTTGATAGTGACCTTGCTGAGATTTATGGTGTTGAAACCAGAAGGTTAAACGAACAGGTAAAAAGAAATATTGATCGATTTTCCGAATTATTCATGTTTCAACTTACTGATGAAGAGTATGAAAACTTGAAGTTTCAAATAGGCACCTCAAGTGGTTACGAATTCTTGGGGTCACAAACTGTGACCTCTAGTGGAGATGAATTTTTAAGATCGCAAAATGCGACCTTAAAAAAATCAGGTTTAAGATCGCAAAATGCGACCTTAGAAGACAAACGTGGAAAACACCGAAAATTTTTACCCTATGTTTTTACCGAACACGGAGCTATCATGCTCGCAAGCGTTCTTAAATCAGAAACAGCGGTTCAGGCAAGTATACGAATAGTGCAGGCTTTTGTTGAAATGCGAAAATACATTTCAGCCAATTCGCAGTTGTTCTTGCGCATGGATACGCTTGAACAAAAAATGCTGCGAACCGATGAAAAAGTGGATATGGTTTACAAAGCACTTGAAGACAACAGCATTAAACCCAAACAAGGGATTTTCTTCGATGGGCAGGTATTTGATGCCTATACCTTCGTTTCTGATCTGGTTAGAAGTGCGAAAATTTCGATTGTGCTAATTGACAATTATATTGACGATTCGGTACTTACGCTGCTTACCAAACGCAAAAAAGGAGTATCAGCAACCATTTATACCAGCAAAATCAGCAAACAGTTATTGTTGGACGTAAAAAAGCACAATGCCCAATATGCACCTGTTGAACTGAAGGAGTTGAAAAACGCCCACGACCGTTTCATGATTATTGATCAAAGTGAATTATATCATTTTGGGGCATCGCTAAAAGACCTGGGCAAGAAGTGGTTTGCTTTTTCAAAAATGGAAACCGGAGCTATTGAAATGCTGGGGAAATTAAATGCTAAAGGAAAAAAGGATGAATAACCAAAATGAAATTACATCAAAGAAATGAAAAATTTAGTTTTAATTTTGGGACTGCTCGTCGGAATGATGAGTGCCCAATCGCAAAGTCTGGCAACGTTTGACGTCGTCAGCAAAACAGATCTCTCCCTTCGCTGGACAGAAGTTTCTTCGGGACCAGATGAAGAGATGATGATTGCAACTTCCGAACGTTGTTTTGTCGTAGAATTCGTTGCCCAAAAGGCACGAATGACGCATGAAACAAATGTAATAAACCACGTTTCAAAGGATTCCTATACTTCTCTCTCGGGGGAGGTTATAAAAGGAGTTTTGAGAAATATTGATGGCAAAACCATCGGAACTGCACGATTTGCTAAAATTGGCACCAGCATCGCTGGTTCTGCCGACATCGGAAACGACACCTACAAATTCTCTCCTGATGAAAAGGGAGATTATTCATGGGTAAAAGAACAGCCATTCCAATGTGGGACAGATGACGAACATCACAACTGTGATGTGTATCATCAGGATCAAACTCATGGAGCAAAAGAAGTTCATCAGAATGATGAATTTCTTTCTGTGCCAGTAAGGAATCCCATGGATTGTACTACGGAAAGCATTCAGGATGTCGCGTTCATTACTGACGACTTGATGACGACTTACGGTGGTGATCTCAACGCCATTTTGGCACAGATCGCGATAAGCGACTCATGGGCAACTGATATCATGGAAGTCTCCGGTTTTCCTGACATTGCGTTCTATCAAGAGAGCGTACATGTGGTTGATTTCGCTGAGTCGGGAACGACTTCGGGAAATTTGCAAGTATTCAATGACAGTCTGTTTGCTACTCCAGCAGGAGTGATAGCGACCATTTCCCAGAGTGCAACTTCTTGGTTCACAGTGCTTTATAGTGTTGGGGGGGGGTGCTAGTGGATCAGCGCTTCTTAGTGTTTACCCCATGCCAGTAAATAATTACTATATGTTAGTTCTTGGAAATAATAATGGTATTGGGAACTACGTAAAAATGCATGAGTATGGACACGCCCTTTGGGGTGGTGAGCATGAGGATCAAGTGCCGAACCCAGTATTGTATCGTCGTGCCTACTTGGGTACAGATGCTACATGGGGGCAGTATGCCACTGTGATGGCTCAAGGGAACTTCGGTGGAGGGGTACGAGTGTATCGTTTCTCTGATTCCGATCCATCCGCCGGATGGTACGAGCCAAGCATTAATCACACATTCTCTCCTGTTGGCAATGCCGATAGGGATATGTGTAGTCGTATCACTGAGGAGTGGAACAGACCTGGAATTGTTCAGGTGGTGACCATTCCTTCTCCAACGGTTACGACTCATCCATCGGATGAGACTGTATGCGAAGGAGCTTCCTTTACGCTTACCTCCGCTGGCAATAACGTTGATAGTTACCAGTGGTACAAAAATGGAACAGCAATATCTGGCGCTACAAGCGCAAGCTATAGTGTTTCATCAGCTTCGGCTGGGGATGCAGGAGATTATTACTGTGAACTGAGTAATAGTTGCGATGTTGTTAATACCAACACTGCAGCGGTTACCGTGAACTTGCAGGCTGTTGTAACCACACATCCACAGGATGTTACGGTATTTGTGGGAAACCCCTTTACCCTAACTTCCGCCGGAAATAATGTAGATAGTTACCAGTGGTACAAAAATGGAACAGCAATATCTGGCGCCACAAGCGCAAGCTATAGTGTTTCATCAGCTTCGGCTGGGGATGCAGGAGATTATTACTGCGAACTGAGTAATAGTTGTGGTTCGGTGAATACCAATACGGCAACAGTTACAGTTGAATCATATAGTTTAACTATTGATCCAACATCAGTAACTGTTTCAGCTAATGCGGGAAACACGAGTTTCGATATCATCTCCAACGAAAGTTGGACGATTGTGACCAGCGACAACCTCGTGATAGCTACGCCGTCTTCTGGAACTGGAAACTCAACAATAAATGTTTCATATCCCGCCATTAATACAATGGCTGGAGAAACTTATACTGCAACCGTCACAAGCGGGAGTGGGATTGTTGAAATTTTCACCATAAACCAGGACGGAGTGAGCGCATTTATTACGCTGATCCGGACAATGCAAACGTACCAGCAAATGCTGGCAGTCTTCAGTTTTCTGTTGATTGTCCCAGCGATTTGATCTGGGATGTGACAGGATTGGCCGGATGGCTATCTGCTGCGCCTTTGTCTGGAATGGGACAGGGAACGGTGACCCTCAATTATGAGGAAAACACAGATCCTGATTCCCGTTCGGATGACTTGAGTGTTTCTGGTTCAGGAGCGACAGATGTTTTCTCGATCACCCAGGTTGGAGCCAATGCGCCACTTGTGGCTTCGGCTTCAAGTGACAAATCTGTTTACACCTTAGGTCAGACCATACAGTTGTACGGAAGTGCGACTGGAGGAACGGGGAACTACTCTTACGAATGGACTGGGACGGGAGGTTTTACTTCCACGCTGCAAAATCCGATCGTGACTCCTTCTTCGGAAGGATCGTACACTTATACCCTCATTGTCAACGATGGTAGCAATACTGACACGGACAATGTTGTTGTAGGAGTATGGGAGGTTTCATTTTATTTGGAGGCAACTCCAATGAATGGAACAACGGATGATGAATATTTCTTTCATTCAGAGGTTATACAAAATGCCAACGACCCCAGAACCGTTGCCTATCATTCAATTGAATTTGGAGATGGAGAAATGTTCGAAGGGGCAGGAAATATTGTTGAAACCTCGCACCTGTATTTGCTTGCTGGTACATACGACATTGAACAATCATATGTTCTTTCTGACGGAAGCAGCGATAGCAAAACAAATCTCAATTTCATCGGCGTTATAACCGATGTAACAGAGACGGAAATTGATAAAATAAAAATTTTTCCTAATCCAACGAGCGGGAATTTGTTTATTGATACTCAGGAAAGACTCGAAAGAGTGAGTATCATAAATATTTCTGGTCGCGAGGTTTTCCAGCAGGAAAATCTCGGGGAAATGACTCAAGTTAGCTTGAGTTCCTTACCTTCTGGATTGTACTTCGTTCGCATTTATGCGGATGGGGTATTCACTACTCAAAAGGTAGTGAAGAGGTAAACCCATCTTTCCCTCACTTTCTCAAATTAGCAAACATTTGAGAAGAAATGAGGATAACATCAGCAGCATGTACGTGAAATCTTTAGAATTTGAATCAATCGGAAAATTTCACGCCTTTGCTAAAGAAGGTCTTTAAATCCCCCTTACCAAGAAGGAAAAGATTTGAACAGAAAAATGAACGGATTTCACCACTTCTTATTCAAATCAGATAAAGATTCTGATTAAAATACTAACACCAGCCTTCAACAGACAGTCAAGATTTACTTAACATCCAATCAAAACGAACTACTCCAAAAATCTCTAATTTTACCTACTTTTGGCGCATCAAGAAACCATAATGAAATCAAGTCTGATTTTAGTTATCTTACTGTATATTAGCCTGCTAACATTCGCACAAACAGCATGTATGCCAGAGGCCAAACATTTTGTGGCTGGCGAAAAGCTTACCTATACTGTTTCGTATAACTGGGGAATAATCTGGATAAATGCCGGCGAGGTTGGTTTTGATGCCTCACTCACAAATTATAATGCGGATACGGTTTTTCATTTTTTCAGCACCGGACATTCCTTTAAGCGTTGGGACTGGCTTTTTAAAGTGCGCGACACCTTTGAAGCCTTTAGTCATTACAAAAATCTTCAACCTTTGTATTCGCGCAGGCATACACTCGAAGGAGGTTTTCGAATCAATAATCAATATCATTTCCATCCGGATGAACCAGGCGTTTTTGCTGAACTGGAAGAAACCAGAAAACCCTATAACACCCGTGAAATAAGCCTGCCACAGTGTACCTATGACGTATTAACAGCCACCTATGTGGCACGCTCGCTTCCTTTTTCTAACTATTCGCAGGGTGATACGATCAAGCTAAGTCTGCTCCTTGATGGCAAAACCTTCGAACTACCCATCGTATTTAAAGGGGAAGAACGTATAAAAAACCGTGAAGGCAAAAAGTGGGATTGTATCCTGTTTTCTGCTGTACTCGATCGCGGAAGCATGTTTCGGGCTGGTGAAGAACTTCTGGTTTGGGTTAGTAAGGACGAGGCAAGATTACCAATAATGATGGAAGCTAAGATAACTGTTGGAAGCATCAAAATTTATCTCTCCGAAGCCGAAATATATAAAACAAACCGGTAAAACATGTCATGCTTCGCCGGTTTGTTTAATGTACTGTAGCTTCTATAATTTCTTCACGGTAGTTGCCCCGGATGCATTCACATTCAATGTTTTAGGCTCTCCTTTATAGCGAACATCAGAGGCTCCGCTTCCATCAACGTTCAGGCTCTCTGTAACCCAAAATTTGGCCGTTGATGCCCCGCTACTCTCAAAATCAATGTGGGTTGCTTTTAGCTCAGACAGAAAAAGCTCGGAGGCGCCAGAACAGTCTGCCTTAATGCCTTCAACAATACCGGTAAGACTTAATTTGCTGGCACCACTCAGGTCAAGATCAATATGTTGAGCTTCTATATCAAAAGCAACATCACAGGCACCTGACAATTCGAGATCGAGCTTGTTGAATTGCATCAGATTGCCTCCCCTAAGCTTTACAGCACCACTCAACTCAATCTCGTCTATTTCCTCAAAAGTTAAATAAATATTCATCTTTTTATACGAACGTAACGGACTTCGCATATAAATTTCGAGTTTGCTGCCACTTACTTTTGTTATCACGCGATCAATAATATCTTCATCAGCTTCAATTACAAGTTCTTGGGTATTTCCCTGAACAAGAAAAACCTCAAAAGCTCCGCTTACATCAAGCTTTGTAAAATTGTCCACACTACGTGTTTGTTTAACTGATGATGCCGGTAAAACAGCTGCATAAGTATGCGACAACAAACTGGCTATAAGCATTATACCAAGCCAGATCATCAAGGAATTTAGCAATGCATTTCTTTTCATATTCTTGGATTTGAAAATGGATAAATAAAACCTAACGATTCACTTTTGATCGTTTTCGTGGTTAGACGCCAGGCTGGTATAAAAAGTTACATTGCCTCTAAATTTCCTTTATCAAATTTAATCGTACGATAAAACAGCTCCCCTTGCCAGGTTCGCTTTGAATAGATAAACTTCCTTTGTTTATTTGTATGAATTCCTTCACAATTTTCAATCCCAGACCAACACCGGTTTCCTTATTCGTCCCGGCTGTTGATCTAAGCGTATTACCCTGAAGTATTTGCTCAATCGTGGTTGCATCCATGCCGATACCACTATCACAAAACAATATAGAAACCTCTTTTTCAGTTACTTCTGACGAAATTGTGATCTTACCACTGTCTGGTGTAAACTTGATGGCATTATTAATAATATTTCTGAAAACGGTGTGCATCATATTGCGATCACAGAAAGCAACAACTTTTTGCGGAACATTATTTTGTATGCCTATTCCTTTGATCTCGGCTCTTGAATTCAGAAAACTGATTTCATCTTTCAATAACTGATTAAGGTTGGTAGCCTCGGGCTGATAGCTGATTTCTCCTTTTTGCTGTAACGCCCATTGCAATAAATTTTCAACCAGATTATAAAGGTCGATACTTTTCTTGTAAAACTCATTCAGCACCGTTTTTTGTTCTTCTTTTTCAAAGGAATCAAAATCCTCGACCATCAGATTGAGAAATCCCAGCATACTATTGAAGGGTGAGCGGAGATCGTGGCCAATGATTGAAAATAATTTGTCCTTGGTAGCAACGGTTTCTTCAAGCAGTATATTCTGCTTATGAATTTCGTGATTCAACTTGTTAATTTGATCATTAACCTTACGCAAACGACGCTGAGTGCGCACAAGAAAAAACACTAAAATCAATACAAAACCAAGTGCCGAACTTACAATCAGCGTAATAAGCCGCTGATCGCGAATGATGTGTTCCTGCTTCTCATTTCTAAGCTTTAAAGCTTGATTTTCAAGTATCTGTCGTTCCGAATCATACTTAGTCTGGAGTTCGAGAATCAAATCCTTTTGATTTTGAGCTTTAACTGTGTCCTCAGCCTGATGATACTTTTTGTACAATTCGAGTGCTTTACCATAGTTATTCTTCTTTTCGTTTATGTTGGATAAAATACGATAGGCATTTCTAATGGATGGATAATGCTTAAAATCGAGTCCTAACTGGATTGCCTGGTCAGCAAAGTATTCGCATTGCTCCCAGTTTTCTGTCTTCGCATAAATCTCCGAAAGTCCAATGTAATTCAGCATCACACCAAATTTGATATCGTTATCGGAGCATATCTTCAACGAACGCAAATGGCTCTTCTTGGCCAGGTCGAAATTTTCAAGTTTTTTGTAGATATTAGCCAGGTTGTATTCGGCTCTGGCTTCGTCATGAACACTTCCGGTTTGTCGTGCCAGTTCAAGGGATTGTTCGTAGGCAGCGAGTGCTTCATCATGCCTGCCAAGTTCCTTATAGGAAATGCCGATATTATTGTAATTCATCCCAAGATTGATCCGGTTATTAAGGCTTTTGTTTATCTCGATCGCCTGATTCAGGTATTCAAGAGATTTTTCGTATTCTCCCAATGTTTGATTGATGTCTGCCAGGTTGTTATAAGCCACCGCTACACTTTCCTGATCGCCAAGATACTCAAAAAGCACAAGAGCTTTCATGTAACTTTCATAGGCTGCCAAACGGTTTCCAAGCTCGTCCTCCACCATCGCTTTGTTATTATAGTATGTGGCCAATAGGGTTGTATCCTGGAGCTGAAAAGCAATTTTGCCCATCAATTCAAAATAATACATGGCAGAATCGGGCAAATTCAGAATGTCGAAAATTCGGCCATGCGTGTTGTAAATTTCAAAATGCTGCGAAAGATCGTCTGTTTTATCAAGCTCTGTGAGGCAAATCCTGTTGTAGGCCAGGGCTGAATCGGTCACTGAAATTTCGGTGTAAAGCAGGGCTAAAGTGTTAAAGTAAATCAGCCTTTCGGGGTATTTTAACTCACTGGCATAGGGCAAAAAATCAAGCAACTCCTTTTTAACGCTGGCCGGATCCTTTGACCTGTTTTTCCTGAGTGCTGCTAATCGATCTGCATCCAATTGATTTCCATCTGCATTGGCATGCAAGGAACAGAACAACAAAAGTACAAGTACTAATTTAACAACAATTGGATTGATCGATCTACCTCCGGCTATATTATTAATCCCCAACATAATCAGCGATGTTTACTTAGTGCAAATATAAAGCATGGGGCTTTAATTGTCCAAACTAACTTAAAAGTCTTTTGTGTTGATATTCAATATTTTAGAAATTATTCCCAATAAACACTTAAAAAACCTAACTTTGCCGCTGCAAAATTCTACTGCTATGGCGCTTATCCATTCCTTCGAAAAAAGTGGTAACTGGCTTTTCAAACATCGTGGTGAACTACCTGTTGTATTGTTTTTGATAGCCGTTCCTGTGGTTTATTTCACCGAGATTAGTTGGCTTACAACAACCAATCAGCATCTCATCAGCTGGCTTGCAGCCTTTTTAAGTATGTTGGGATTTGTGATTCGGGCCATCAGCATTGGCACCACACCAAAAGGCACTTCGGGGCGAAACACCAAGGAAGGTCAGGTGGCCGAAAGTTTGAATACCACCGGAATATATAGTTTGATGCGGCATCCGCTTTACGTTGGAAATTATTTTATGTGGATCGGAATCGTGTTATTTAGCTTTAATTTTAGTTTTGTAGTGCTCATCTCACTGGCATTCTGGCTTTATTATGAGCGCATAATGTTTGCCGAAGAACGATTTCTGGAAAAGAAATTCGGACAGCCGTATTTGGATTGGTCGCTTACTACACCAGCATTTATCCCTTCGTTTAAAAACTACAAAAAAAACCAGATTCCTTTTAGCCTGAAAAGCGTTTTACGTCGCGAATATTCAGGTATGTTAGCCACCGTTTTTGGCTTTATGTTTATTGATTTATTGCGTTACTATTTTAGCACTGGTACAATCACTTACCAACGCAATTCTGTTTATATCTTCGGAATAGCACTCTTGATAGCACTTATTCTAAGAAGCTTAAAACATTACACAAATCTTCTACAGGAAGAAGGCCGCTCCTAGTTTTGGGTTGGTTTGTTGGTGATTCTTTTATCTATATAATTGGAATTTAGAATCTTAAGTACCCCCATATAGTCCAAATTGAAAGCCAGCAAATCGCCAACTTTGTAACCACCCTTGTTTTTTCCCAGGTCAACTGCCAGCATATCAGAACTGGCTCCGGTTATTTCAATTCCATTTTTAATGGGTTTCAGGTGGTGCGGATCCACATCAAGCAAACCAATATCCAGTAAGGCACGGCAAGTTGATTTGCCATAATCAGCCTCGTTTACTTCAAATTTTTCACCGGCCACGTTGGTGCCCAGCTCACCAATCGGAACGATGGGTTTTTCCATCAACTCAACTATTTCGGCATAAAGTGTAAACACATTGGATTTCATTCCACTGATGGTATTGTTGGTTACCAGGTTATTTCCAAAATACAGCGTCTCGCCCACCCTGAAATGATTTATCCCTTTCGGAAGCATCCGCTTCAGCAAAAGCGGAATCGTAACTGAGCTCCCTCCGCTAACAAAAGGTATTTTTACTTTGAAAGTGGCATCAATCAATTGCTTATACAAGCTGAGCTGAATAAGCTTATCATGGCTGGGCATCACTCCGTTCAGGCAATTCAGATTAGTTCCCAATCCCACAATTTCAATGTTAGGCAATTCAAAAATGGAGGAATAGAAGTCGATCAGGTTATCACCCAACACACCTTCGCGAAGGTCGCCCATCTCAATCATAATAATGATTTTATGCTTTTTGTTTTGCCTCACGGCCTCTTCCGAGATGAGTCGGATGGTTTCGTACTCTGTATTGAAACTCACATCTGCATAGCGTACCAGGCTCTTAACAACACGACGGGCAGGCGGTTTGATATAAACTGTTTGCACCTTCGGATTGATCTTTTTTATCACCTTCAGATTACTGATACGGCTGTCGTGCACCTCCCTGATGCCCATTTCGATCAATTCGCGGATATACATTTCATTTCCGCATAATAATTTTGAAACAGCACCCCAATGGATATTTCTCTTCGAAAAAAATTCATCCAGATACTTGAAATTATGATGCAATTTTTGATGGTCTAATTCTATAAATGCCATTTTATTAAGGTGTTAATCGGCGCATAATTCCTTCGGGAAGCCGTGTTAATAATTCATAATTCAATTGATTACTCAACTCGCTAAACGAGGCTACACTGATGACTTGATCGTCTTGCTGACCAATCAGTACTACCTCGTCGCCCACCACAACATCATTCAGAAAAGAAACATCAGCAATAAGCATATTCATATTGATCATGCCAATTACCGAAACCCGCTGACCATGAATCAGGATGCGGCCTGAATTGGAAAGCGATCTGCTATAGCCATGCGAATAGCCTGTTGGCACAATGGCGATGGTTTTATCTTCAGTGGCCAGATAGGTAGTTCCATAGCTTACGAACTCACCCTGGCGAACTTTTTTAACTGCCATAACACAGCTCTTCCAGCTGATGATACGATCCAAGGGATCATGTTTCTTCTTGCGACGGCTCACATAATGGATAAAGGTTTCTTTGCTTGGCCAGTATCCGTATTGTAATATGCCAACGCGCACCATATCAAACTGAAAAGCGGGATAAACAATCGTTGCCGCCGAGCTGGCAGCATGAAGTGTCCTGGCCTGAAAACCGTGCTCTTTGAAAAGCCCTGTCATCAATCTGAAACGTTTGATCTGACGTTGAATACGCACATGATTGGCAATACTTTCGGCTCCTGCCAAATGCGTACACAATCCTTCCAGCACATAGGCATGTTTGTATTCGTGCATCAAAGTCCATATTTCATTCAACTCAAAAGGACCAAGTCCGGTTCGGTTCATACCGGTTTCGAGCTCGATATGAATACGGGCTTTAACTCCCAACAAATCTGCCAGTTGCAAGGCCTCCCGCAGTCGTTCGGCTTCAAAAACCCAAAATTCAATTTCGTTTTCCAACACCCACCTCAAGCTTTCCACAGGAATCCAACCCATGATCATAACACTGGTTTCTGTTTTTTTTACAGCCAATACACGTGCAGCCTCATCCAGGCTAAAGACCGAAAAAT
>DJWN01000119.1 GCA_002440975.1 Bacteroidales bacterium UBA6229 | reverse complement strand
ATCTGGGTGCCTTGTTTAGCAAACTTAATGCACCCCTTGGCGTATATGCCTCCACTGGAAACCACGAATATATCGGTGGTGCCGATGCTGCGGTGGACTACCTTTGTAAGCATGGTATCAATATGCTGCGCGACACTGCCGTACAAATCATTCCCGGACTTTGGATAATTGGTCGTAATGATATCGAAAGTAGCCGTTTTGTTGGCGAAAAAAGAGAATCCCTGGCCGAAATTACCAAAGATATTCCCGCTGAAGATGTGCGTATTGTCCTCGATCACCAACCACGAGCCTACGAAGAAGCACAAGAGCAACAAACCGACCTGATCCTGAGCGGCCACACGCATCACGGGCAGCTATGGCCATTCAACTACATCACCCAAAAAATATTCCCACTCAGCTGGGGTTACAAACAATTCGGACAAATGCATGCCTATGTTTCCAGCGGCATAGGCACCTGGGGCCCACCCGTGCGCATCGGCAACCGGCCCGAAGTAGTGGTAATCACTTTGAACATAAAAGTTAACAACTGATGTGGGTCACCGCTTGTTTCACCCATTAAAAAATGTTAAAAAAACCATCCCTGACCAGCCTTCTTTTTCAAGCCAACTTTTGCGGTATTCTTCAATTTTAGTTCTCGACATTCAAATAACACTTCTTACCTGCTTAATATTCAGTGTTTTACTATTCATTACTAAGCTGTTATATGATTAAAAATACAAGCATCAGGCTGAACCAAATTCATGTGAATTGTTACAGGTTGATTGTCTGCATAATTGGTGAATTTTAATACATTTGCACCACTCTAATAAAACCTGATTACCATGTCGTTTGATCCTGAAAAATTCGTTGGTGAAGGCCTCACTTACGACGATGTGCTGTTATTACCTGCCTACAGTGAGGTATTACCCCGCGAAACTGATCTGAGCACACAATTCAGCAGAAATATTCAATTGCGTATCCCCATCGTTTCGGCTGCCATGGACACCGTTACTGAATCAACCATGGCCATTGCTATGGCTCAGGAAGGAGGTATTGGTGTATTGCACAAAAATATGACCATTGAAAAACAGGCTGCCGAAGTACGTAAAGTAAAACGTGCCGAAAACGGTATGATCATCGATCCCGTTACCATGCGCGATGATGCCACTGTGCTGGATGCCCTTAAAATTATGGAAGAATTTCACATTGGGGGTATTCCGGTTGTTGACAAACACAACAGGCTTACCGGAATCGTCACCAATCGCGACCTGCGCTTCGAAAGACGTATCAACAGGCCAATCTATGAGGTAATGACGCGCGAAAACCTCATCACAACAACAGAATTTACCGATTTTGAACAAGCCGCTGATATCCTTCAGGAACATCGCATCGAAAAACTTCCTGTGGTAGATAAAGACTACCGGCTTATCGGCCTGATCACTTATAAGGATATCATCAAGATAAAAGCCAGACCAAATGCCTGCAAAGATCAGCGCGGCCGGTTGAGAGTTGCTGCTGCCGTTGGAATCACTGCCAACACCATCGAAAGGGTTGACGCACTTGTATCGGAAGAAGTGGATGCCATTGTGGTGGATACTGCTCACGGCCATTCAAAAAGTGTGGTAGAAATGGCAAAAAATATCAAAAAGAAATACGGACAAATTGATTTGGTCATTGGCAATATCGCAACTGCCGAAGCAGCACTCGATTTGCTGGCTGCCGGTGCCGATGGCATCAAAGTGGGCATAGGCCCCGGATCTATCTGTACAACCCGTGTGGTAGCCGGCGTTGGTGTGCCGCAACTCACAGCAGTTTATGATGTGGCAAAAGCCTTGCAAGGTAGCGGTGTTCCTGTGATTGCCGATGGTGGTATCCGCTTTACAGGCGATATTGTGAAAGCCCTTGCAGGCGGTGCCAACAGCATCATGGCCGGATCACTCTTTGCCGGTGTGGACGAGTCGCCAGGCGAAACCATCATCTTCGAAGGACGTAAATACAAAACCTATCGTGGAATGGGATCTATCGAAGCCATGTCAGAAGGATCTAAAGACCGTTATTTTCAGGATGCTGAAGATGACATAAAAAAGCTTGTGCCCGAAGGTATTGTTGGTCGGGTGCCTTTTAAAGGAACCTTATCGGAAGTGATTCATCAGCTGGTCGGCGGGCTGCGTGCCGGGATGGGTTATACAGGTTCCAAAACCATCTCTGAACTTAAAAAAGCAAGATTTGTAAAAATAACTGCTGCCGGAATGTACGAGAGTCATCCGCACGATATCACCATAGTGCGGGAAGCACCAAATTACAGTCGTAAAAACTAATAATTGTTAACCAAATAAAATCCATCGATAAGATATGAGAACAACAATGCGCATCTTTTTTTTAAGCCTTTTGATGGGATCAGCATTCCTGTTGCAGGCTCAAAACAAACTTGATAAAAAAGTACTGATGACCATTGCCGATGAGCCGGTTACAGTAAAAGAATTCATGGATGTTTACGGCAAAAACAATGTCAATAACCAGGTGATTGATCAAAAATCACTGGAAGAATATCTTGAACTTTATATCAATTTCAAGCTCAAGGTTAAAGAAGCAGAAAGTCTTAAAATGGACACTGCCAAAGCCTTTATCGAAGAGCTGGAAGGTTACCGCAAACAATTGGCAAAGCCGTATTTTACGAACGAAAAAGTTAGCGAGGCTCTTTTGCAGGAGGCTTACGACAGGAAACTTCAGGACGTTAGAGCCAGTCATATCCTGTTGCGTCTGGATAAAAATGCACTTCCCGAGGACACTCTAAGGGTATATCAAAAAGCAATGGAACTCAGAAAGAGAATCCTCGCCGGTGAAGACTTTGCGGATGTTGCCGCAGAGGCATCAGANNAACAAAGGCGATCTGGGATATTTCTCTGTTTTTGATATGGTTTATCCTTTCGAAAATGGAGCTTACAACACCCCCGTTGGTGAAATTTCGATGCCTGTACGTTCTGATTTTGGTTATCATTTGATTAAAGTCACAGAACGCAGCCCTGCAGTTGGCACCATAGAAGTGGCACATATCTACCTCAGCCTTCCGATCAATGCTCCGGATTCGCTCAATCAAGAAAAATCAGAACGCATCCAACGGATCTACGAAGAAATACAAGGCGGCATGAAGTTCGAAGAAGCCGTGAAAGCCTATTCAGAAGACCGTGGCTCGGCACAACGGGATGGCAAATTGAGCAAATTCACCGTAAATCGTATCGTACCGGAATTTGTCGAAACTGTGAAAACACTTGAAGTTGATGAAGTTTCAGCACCAGTAAGAACTGTTTACGGCTATCATATCATCAAACTGATCGGTACCGAAGCTCCCGGCAATTTTGAAGAAGAAAAAGCCAAACTGAGCGAAAGGCTGGCCAAAGACAGTCGCGCCCAAAAGTCGGAGCAGGCTGTAATAGCACAGATAAAAAAAGAAAACGGTTTCAAGGCAGATGAAGCTAATCTGCAAAGCTTTATCAGCCAGCTCGACAGCACCTTTGTGAGTGGAAAATGGGAGGCTCCCGAAAGCCTGAGCAACGATAACAGCCTCTTTAAATTGGGCAAGAAAAACTATACCAATACCGACTTTATCGCCTATATAAAAAGCAAACAAAGCAAACAGGAAAACCTGAATGCTGCACAGTATGCCCGTCAATTGTTTGCACAATTTACCGATCAAAGCTGCCTGGATTATGAGGACAGTCAACTCGAAAGGAAATATCCTGAGTTTGCTGCCCTTATGGAAGAATACCGCGATGGCATCCTGCTTTTCGATTTGATGGACAAAGAAGTTTGGTCAAAAGCAGTGAAAGACACTACCGGACTGGAGGCTTTTTATGAAGCACATAAAAACAATTATATGTGGGGCGAAAGAGCTGATGCTACCGTTTATACGATTACAAAGGATGAAGATGTCGCCCGTGTTAAGGAAATTCTTCAAACTGGCATATCTGATGAAGCATTGCTGCAAAAACTCGATCAGGACAGCATCCGTTCGGTAAGGATTAAAACAGGTAAATTCGAAAAAGGTGATAACAACTTTGTGGACATGACTGAGTGGAAAACCGGCCTGTCAGATGAGCTGAAAACCAATGTTGACAAGGGAAGTGTTTTTGTTCGGATCCATAAGGTTTTGGCTCCTGAGCCCAAAGCCCTGGATGAAGCCCGTGGAATAATCACCTCCGAATATCAAACAGAGTTAGAAAAACAGTGGGTGAACCATCTTCGCGAAAAATATCCGGTTACTGTAAATCAAAAAATATTCGAAAAAGTTAAATCAAACTATTGATGAGGCTGTTGCTGATCTTTGTTTTTGCAATTTTTACTGCTTGTACCTCCGTCAACGAATCAGGTAAAGGAGAGGTAGTTGCCAGGGTATATGGCAATTACCTTTACGAATCTGATCTGAAGGACTTGGTAACAACCGGAATTTCAAAACCGGATAGCATCATGCTCGTGAAACGTTTTATTGACAACTGGATCCGAAAACAATTGCTTATCCGCCAGGCCGAAAAAAACCTGACCGCTGCACAAACAGAGTTTCGAAAAAAACTCGAAGACTATCGTATCTCGCTCCTTATCTACACCTACGAAACAGAGCTCATCAAAGAAAAACTTGACACTTTAGTTACTGATGAAGAAATACTTGTCTATTACGAAAACAACAAACAAAATTTTGAACTGCGACACAACCTGGTGAAAGCTATTTATGTCATTTTGCCTGTTGATTCGGAAATGAAACCTGCTTTCAAAGTATTTTTGGCTAATCCTGATACCTTATTGCTTGATTCGCTCGACCAGCTGGCCTCCAGTCATGCCCTTTCGTATTATAACGACACCCTAAACTGGATTCGTTTTGATGACCTGATCATGCAAGTACCGCTCGAAGTACTTAATCAGGAGGCATTCCTAAAGAGTAAACAGTATGTAGAAATTGACGATCCTCCATTTAGTTATTTACTCAGAATAGAAGATTACTTGCTTAGTGAAAGCAATTCACCGCTGGAGATTGAGTACGAAAATATCAAAAATATACTGCTCAACCAAAGGAGACAGCAACTGCTTCGCGAAACCCAAAACGGCCTTTATGAGCAAGCACTACGGCAAAAAGCTTTTGAAATTTATTAAAAAAAATCACTGTTGTCCGGTAAAAATAACATAAGAACGCTCAATCGCTTTAATTATGCCGTCCCTAAGGGACTTGGGATAATCAAGGGTAACCTTTTATTCTACCCACATTTTGCCCCTAACGGGACAGTCCAGTTAGGGACAAAATATGGGTAGTCAGTGATTTACAATTTAGGAAAAAGTCCCGTACGTACGGGACGACATAATATTTTTACCGGACAACAATGAAAAAAATACAAGTTCTGTTTTTTAAATCACAGCCATTTCATGATGCAATAAGTCGTCCGGAAAACTGTTTACACAAAACAAAAACATGCTAAAGACATACGATATGATACTTAAAAAAATTATACCTGCTTTCTCTATTTTGGTGCTGCTTTTCACTTTTCAAGCCAAAGCGCAGCAAAAACAAGTGATTGATCAGGTGGCAGCAGTCGTTGGTAAAAATGTGATTCTTCAATCCGATATCGAAAATCAATACATCCAATACAGGCTTCAGCGTGGCATAAGCGGTAGTGCCGAGACCATCCGTTGCCAGATACTGGAAGATTTGTTGTTTCAAAAATTAATGCTCAACCAGGCCGAGATTGATAGCGTAGAAGTAACTGATGTACAGATAAATCAGGAAATGGAAAGACGTTTACGTTATTTCATCAACGAGTTGGGATCACAAGAGAAGCTCGAGGCTTACTACAACAAGAGCATCAACGAAATCAAAAACGAACTTCGCCGTCTTGTTAAAGACCAGATGCTGGTGCAGGAAGTACAAAACGACATCATGAACAGTGTGGAAGTGACGCCTTCAGAAATAAAAAATTATTATCGCACCATGCCTTCCGACAGCATCCCGATGGTAAATACCGAATACGAAATTGCTCAAATTGTTAAGAAACCTCCCATCAGTATTGACGAAAAACTAAAAGTGAAGGAACGCCTTTTCGACCTGCGTAAACGAATATTAGCAGGTGAGCGTTTTTCAACACTGGCTGTCCTGTATTCTGAAGATCCGGGATCAGCCCGAAAAGGTGGCGAGTTGGGTTTTTATGGTCGTGGCGAGTTATATCCTGAATTTGAAGCTGTTGCATTTAAACTGAAAGATGGAGAAATCTCTGAAATCGTTGAAACAGAAGCCGGCTTTCATATCATTCAAATGATCGAACGCCGCGGAGAATATGTAAACGTCAGGCATATCCTGCTTATGGCCAAAGTTTCTCCCGTAGCCCTCGAAAAAGCCAAAAACGAACTGGACACCATCGCCACACAAATCCGCAGCGGTGAGCTATCTTTTGAAGAAGCAGTCGAAAAATACAGCGATTATGAAGGCAAAAGCGGTTTGCTCCTGAATCCCTATACCGGAAGTACACTTTTTGAGGCCGACGATCTGGATCAGCAGGTTTCGTTTGTAATTGACAAACTGCAGCCTGGCGAGTTGAGCGATCCTGTTCCCATGATTACAGAAGAAGGCAAGGACGCATACCGTCTGCTGATGCTTAAAAGAAAAACAACGCCACACAAAGCCAATCTGCGTGATGATTACAACCGCATTCAGGCCTGGGCACTGCAAAAAAAGAAACAGGAAGCGGTTGACAATTGGATCAGAGAAAAATCAAATTCAGCCTATGTGCGCATCAATGAGAATTTTATGGATTGTGACTTTGATTATAACTGGAAAAACGAATAAAGCTAGGGCGAATTATGTACAAATCAGACAAAGAAGGGGCTGACGCCTTATTACTTAAATATCAGGAACTTAAAAAAGAGATTGGAAAGGTAATCGTCGGACAGGACGAAATCATTCACCAAACCCTACTGGCCATATTCAGCCAGGGGCATGTGTTATTGGTTGGGGTGCCTGGTCTGGCAAAAACCTTATTGGTCAATACCATAGGCAAAGCACTTGGGCTCAGTTTTAACCGTATCCAATTCACCCCCGATCTGATGCCCTCTGATATTATCGGCACCGAGATTCTTGATGAGTCACGTCATTTCAAATTTATCAAAGGCCCTGTTTTTGCGCAGGTTATCCTGGCCGATGAAATCAACCGCACACCGCCCAAAACACAAGCTGCCCTGCTGGAAGCCATGCAGGAAAAACGCATCACAGTTGCAGGGCAAACACATCAGTTGCTCGAACCATTTTTTGTGTTGGCCACACAAAACCCTATCGAGCAGGAAGGAACCTATCCCCTGCCCGAAGCACAACTCGACCGTTTTATGTTCAACCTTTGGCTGGATTATCCTTCCTTCGAAGAGGAGATTCTGGTGGTAAAACATACTACGGGAGGAGCTGTTCAAACCGTAAATGCAGTGATGAATGAAAATGAGATTAACTCTTTTCAACAACTGGTGCGTAAAGTACCAGTGGCTGATAATGTGTATGAATATGCCGTGAAACTGGCTGGGAAAACACGCCCTAACACGCCGGTGGCTCACGATTTCACGAACAAATACATCAGCTGGGGTGCCGGTCCGAGGGCTTCGCAATACCTGATAATCGGAGCTAAGGCTAACGCCTTATTCAATGGAAGGTATTCACCTGACATAGAAGATGTTAAATCCGTTGCCTTACCTATTCTGCGTCATCGGCTGGTGCGCAACTACACAGCCGAAGCCGAAGGTATAAGCATGGAAGATATCATCCGTAAACTGCTTTGATTTGTTTGATCATCCAAAAACATTTAATTTTATGGGCCTATGAAATCTCGTATGAAAATTTATCTCAGTATTGCCGTCATTCTGGCCTTGATACTGATTACCTGGTATGCAACACGCCCTGAACTGGAATCTGGTGCTGTGATTGAGACAACGGTAAAAAAAGGACCCTTTATCATCAGTGTTACCACCACAGGAGAGCTGGAAGCCAAAAGCTCTGAAAACATTTTTGGCCCTTCGCCCTCCAGCCTGCGCGAAGCCCGCTTGTGGCAACTCAAAATTGACGACATCATCCCGGATGGATCTATCGTTGATTCCGGTGATTATGTTGCCCGACTCGACCGTACAGAGCTTACCAATAAAATCAAAGACCAGGAAATTGATATCGAGCAATTCCAGAACAATTTTACCAAAACCCAGCTCGATACTACCATGGAACTGAGAACAGCCCGCAACGATCTGGTCAACTTGAGGTATGCCATGGAAGAAGCCCAGATTACTGTTGATCAATCTATCTATGAACCGCCGGCAACCCAACGGCAGGTACAGATCGAACTCGACAGGGCACAACGCTCGCTGGATCAGGCCGAAAGAAATTATTCACTCAAATACGAGAAAGCCGTTGCCAATATGAGTGAGGTGGCAACCGCCCTCCGAAAAAAACAATCTGAATACGAAAAGCTGATTGCACTCAACGCAGAATTTACGATTAAGGCCCCTAAGGCCGGTATGGTAGTGTATCAACGCGATTGGGATGGTTCAAAGCGGGGTATTGGGGCAACTATCAGTGCCTGGGAAAATGTGGTGGCCACCCTGCCAAACCTCAGAGAAATGATCACCAAAACCTATGTGAATGAGATTGATATCTCGAAAGTTAAAACAGGTCAGCGCGTTGAAATTGGTGTAGATGCCTTTCCTGAAAAAAAATTCACGGGAAAAGTACTTGAGGTGGCAAATATCGGCGAGCAGATGCGTAATAGCAACGCCAAAGTTTTTGAGGTAAAGATAGAAGTGAACGAATTTGATTCTATACTTCGCCCTGCCATGACGACCAAAAACATCATCATCACCGAAGAAATTCAGGAGGCCTACTTTGTACCACTCGAAGCCATATACAACCTCGACAGCATTCAGTTTGTGTTTACCGGGGGAAAAAGGCAGCAAATTATTGCCGGAAAATCAAATGAAAATGAAATTATCATTTTAGCCGGACTTAACGAAGGTGATAAAGTGAGGTTGAGTCCGCCCGACAAACCCGAAAACTATCGCTTAAGCCTGTTGGATCCCGAAGTAGTGGCGAGTATTAGGGATAGCCTGAAAAAATCCGCACCCAAACCCAAAGAACCTGACGTTAAAAACGACACACCTCCAGCCAATCAGCCACAAGGTGGTCGTGGAAAAGGAGCAGCTAGAAGGCCTAATTAATTCTGACCTATGGAACGGTATCTGGAGATTTTACAAGTTGCATTAGAGGCGGTTTTTGCAAACAGATCGCGATCAATATTAACAGCATTGGGAATCATTTTTGGTGTAGCAGCCGTTATCGCCATGATGGCCATAGGCAACGGAGCACAGCAGGAAATTCTGGATCAGATGAAAATGGTTGGAGTTAACAACATCGTTGTGCAGGCCCGTTATGAAAAAACCAGCTCCGGAAACGATGACGCTGAAGATTCGGGCGGTCAGCAGCAGCGTAAGCAATATTCACCCGGCCTTACCCTGCTCGATGCCGAAGGAATCAAAGAAGTGATCCCAACTGTGCAACGCGTAAGCCCTGAAGTGTCGTACGAAACCAGCATCATCAAAGACGGCATCCGACAGCAAGCCAAGCTCAATGGGGTGCAACCAGATTTTTTTGAGGTCTTCAACCTAACTCTTACCACTGGTAATATGTTCACCAATGATCAACTCGAGAGTGGAAGCCCTGTTTGCATTATTGGTCCGGCTATTAAATCAAAGTTTTTTGCACTCGAAGACCCTATTGGTAAACATATTAAATGTGGCAACATCTGGCTTAAGGTAATTGGAGTGCTCGAAAACAGGCTGGCATCGGTCCAAAGCAGTCAGGATCTGGGAATATCCGATTTCAATAATAATATCTATGCACCCATTCAAACGGTTCTCTTGCGATTTAAAGATCGCGCACGAATCAACGAAGGTTCTCTCAATGCCGGAGGTAGTCAAACTACTATCTATACAGGAACTGGTGTGATGTCATTCTCGAGCAGCTCAAGCGGCGAAGATGATGCCAACTATCACCAATTGGACAGGATAGTGGTACAGGTTGACGAAAGTGAAAACCTCACAGCAACGACAGATATTCTCACAAAAATGCTCAACCGGAGGCATTTGGGTGTTGAAGATTTTCAGATTACTGTACCCGAGCTGCTACTCAAACAGGAGCAACGGACAAAAGATATTTTCAATATCGTGTTAGGTGCCATTGCAGGAATTTCGCTGCTTGTAGGAGGCATCGGCATCATGAATATCATGCTGGCCTCGGTGATGGAGCGCATTCGCGAAATTGGTGTGCGCCGTTCAGTGGGTGCCACCAAAAGGGATATCATCTTTCAGTTTCTTTCCGAAGCCATACTGATTAGCATTAGCGGAGGCCTTTTTGGCATTCTATTGGGTGTGATTATGGCACGTACCATTATGGAAACAACTGATATCCTGACAATTGTATCAATAGGAAGTATAATGATTTCTTTTGGTGTTGCTGCATCTGTTGGCATTGTGTTTGGCTATCTGCCTGCTCGCAAAGCCGCACAGCAAGATCCGGTGACCTCACTCAGACACGATTAACAAAAAAACAATTACCATGGAACATTCAAACGAACTTATCGAAATTTTTGCAGGGAGCAACATTCAGGCACTTGCCCTCAAATATGAACTGGAAGAAGCAGGGATTCCCTGCATGATCCGCAACGATCAGGAAGCTGGTAATTTGGTCGGAATTGGCTCAATTCAGGCTGACGTTCGCATACTCATAGAGGAAGTAAATATGGGAAAAGTACGTCCGATACTGGATGCCTTTCTCGAAAAAAACTCTGACTAAAATAAACAGCATCACTCAAAAATGAAATTTTTAAAGCATTTGGCATGAAAATTAAGCTTGGTGAAGGAATCCTGACAGGTATAATAATGTTACTGTTTTCAACGGTATCAGCGCAAAGCCTGCAAAGCGGTGAGCAAAACTACCTTACTTTATCAGAAGCCATCCAACTGGCACAGGAACGCTCGCCCGATGCCTTAATCAACATACACCGTTTCAGGCGCAGCTACTGGGAATACCGCAGTTTTAAGGCCGGTTATCTGCCAAATATAACGCTTACCGGCACGCTGCCGAATTTTACGAAATCTATTGATGCCATTACACAACAAGACGGCAGCGAAAATTATCGCGACCGAACCGTGTCACGTTATTCGGCAGATATCGCACTCACCCAACGCATCGGACCCACTGGCGGTGAGGTGTTTCTGCAATCCGGACTGGAGCGTCTTGACAATTTTTATACAGATACTTCCACCATTCAGTATCATTCAACACCGGTAAGCATCGGTTTCAGACAGCCTATATTTGGCTATAACGCTTACAAATGGGATAAGCAAATTGAGCCATTGGTGTATGAAGAAGCCAAACGACAATATCTCGAAAGCCGCGAACAGGTTGCCATTACAGCAATCAATCATTTTTTTAATCTGTTGATGGCACAGGTGGATCGCAACATCGCCATTAAAAATCAGGCTAATTATGATACCTTATTCAATATCGCCAAAGGACGTTATGTGCTCGGTAAAATAGCCGAAAATGAACTGCTACAGCTTGAGTTAAACCTACTCAAGGCCAATGCTGCCGCCGAAAATGCCGACCTGAATTATCAAAACATGCTTTTTAAATTCAAATCCTATTTGCGTATTACCGGTAGCCAGCCTCTGGTACTTATTCCACCAGCCGAAACCCCACACTTCGCTATTGACGTGAATGAAGCTATCAGCGAGGCACATACGAATACATCTTCAGGACTGGCTTTTGAGCGCCGTATGATTGAAGCTGAAAGCCAAATAAGCATGGCAAGGTTAAATGGGAGATTTGATGCTGAGATATTTGCCTCTTATGGCTTAACCCAATCCGCTAATAAAATACAGGATGTTTATAATAATCCACTCGATGAAGAACGTATTAGTCTGGGACTCACAATTCCTATCCTGGATTGGGGTCAGGCACGAGGCCGAATACGGATGGCAGAATCCAATTACGATCTGGTGAAGACCAGCATTGAGCAGGAACGAATTGATTTTGATCAGGATATCTTATTGCAGGTAGTTCAGTTTGGGATGCAAAAAAACCAGCTGATGATAGCTGCAAAATCAGATACCGTAGCCCAAAAACGATTCGATGTAACCCAAAAACGCTATATGATCGGCAAGGTGAACGATGTGCTGGAACTTAATAATGCGCAGATCGACAACGACAATGCCAAAGTAAGTTATTACAATGCCCTGAAAAATTACTGGAACAACTACTACGAACTACGCAAATCAACTTTGTTCGACTTCGAAAAAGGTCAAAAAATACATATTGACCCGGAAGAATTAATTGAGAAATAATTTTGCTAAAAGCAAAGCAACAATGCATTCAAAACTGAATGATCAGTCCAAGATGTTGGGGCCCGATTAATGGCGAAAACGTCAGACTTGTTGCAGATGCCGAGCTTTGGGCAGTCTGTTTTTGTTTCTGATTAAATTTCAAAACTCCCCTGCCAATAACATAACCCAGTGCCATCCCCACAAACACATCCGAAGGCCAGTGCTCGTCACTGAATAATCTTCCGGAAGCGGTAAAAGCGGCCAGGCCGTAAGCTGTAATACCTACCCACATTTTGTCTTTGTAATATCCTGCCAAAACCGTTGCCACTGCAAAAGCACGCACGGTGTGCCCCGACGGGAATGCATCGTGACCACTGAAAGGACCATACCAGTCATCAGATTCATAAGTCGCATTGGGTCGCGGACGTCCTGCCAGACTTTTCACAAGCCAGGCAGCTCCAGCACTCAGCACAAAAGCCTGCAAACCAGCCAGCGAAGCCTCTTTCATTCGGCAATCTGAGCGTGAAGCTCCCGCCCAATACATCCCACCCAAAATTGGCAGACTCAGCAAACCATTTCCACCCAAATCACTAAATTGTGTATAACTTTTTGCAGCACCCTCAGGTAGTTGCCGATCAAAAAAATCAAAGACCTGCTGATCCTGCGTGTAAAGCAAAACGGCTGAACCGGCCACAGCGGCAGCAACAAGCCAATCTGTTGTATTATACTGCACTGGCTGCGTAAGCGTGTAAACACCAGCATTAAAATAAGATTTCAGATACTTTCCATCGGCTTGTGGAATACAATTGTTCTGAGCCGAAAGTTGCATAACCAGGGCAAAAAAAACAAACAGCAATTGTATCCTGAAAAACTGCCGACTAAACACCATTATTCCATGGTTTTCGCCTGATTCCAAAGTCCGTCCATCTCTTCCAGGCTCATTTCATGCAGTTTTTTCCCTTGCTGTTCAGCTACTTTTTCGATGTGGCTAAATCGCCTTTTAAACTTGCGGTTGGTGCGTTCGAGGGCATCCTCAGGGTTAATCCCCACATAACGGGCATAATTAATCAAGGCAAACAACAGATCACCAAATTCATCCTCACGCCGGTGCAAAGGAGATTCCTGATCAGCCTCAGTTTTAAGCTCTTGCAATTCTTCGAGTACCTTATCCCAAACCTGATCCTTATGCTCCCATTCAAAACCAACTCCGCCAGCTTTCTCCTGCATACGATAGGCTTTTAAGAGGGCAGGTAAGCTCTGCGGAACACCTTCCAACACAGATTTCTTCCCTTCTTTAAGTTTGATGCGTTCCCAGTTTTCCTTCACATCATCTGAACCGTTTACTTTTACTTCTCCATAAATATGAGGGTGCCTGATAATCAGTTTTTCGGCTATGCTTTCAAGCACATCTTTGATATCAAAAGCCCCCTGCTCTTCACCTATTTTAGCATAAAAAACAAGATGAAGCATCAAATCACCCAGTTCCTTTTTCACCTCATTAAGGTCGTGATTCAGGATGGCATCACTCAGCTCGTAGGTTTCTTCGATAGTGAGGTGACGCAAACTTTCTAGGGTTTGCTCACGATCCCAGGGACAGCCCGCACGTAACTCGTCCATAATTTTTAATAAGCGTCCAAATGCTTCCAGTCGTTGATCCATTGTTTTAAAAATTTATTGCAAAAGTAAGCCTTTAAGCGACAACGGGATGCTTATTAAACAGAAACCATTGATAGCTACCCCACCCAAATAAATTATCTTTGCGCCGAAAAGCTGAAACATTGAAAATGCCCTTGAATAAAGGATTAATCACATTTTTCTTTTGCATTGTCTGGCTCACAACTTTTGCTCAGGGAGGGCCACCAAAACCAAAACACAACTTCCAGGTAGAGACAAGGTTCCATGGGGCCATTTTCTTGCAGCATCATTTTGAAATGAAACGTTTTGACGCTCATTTTCCGGCCATCGAAATAAGCCTTCAACGTGCCACTTTCGGGAAGAAAAAATGGGAAGCTCTCTATCGTTATCCTATGATCGGGCTGTCGTATTGGTATGCCAGTTTGGGAGGATTCGATGCCCTTGGTAAGGCACATGCCATCTACCCCTTTATCAATTTTCCATTGAATCCGAACCTGAAAAACAGCATCAATTTCAGGCTTGGAGCAGGATTGGCTTACCTTACCAATAAATTTCATCCAACTGATAATTACCAGAATTTTGCAATTGGTTCGCATCTCAACGCCGCGGTGAGCCTGCATTTCGATTATAGATTTCAGGCAAGCCATCGCCTACAGTTTTTTGTGTCTGCCGGACTAACACATTTTTCGAATGGCTCGATGAAAACCCCAAACTACGGACTTAATATCCTCAGCATTAGTGCCGGAGCAGCTTATAACCTGCGCAAACCAAATCCTTATCTGGATTTAAAACTGCTTCCGGAATTGTATAAATTCGAATTTGATGGCAAAAAATGGCTGTCGGTAGAAGCGCAATTTGCTATGGGATTTAAAGATATGACACAGGAAACCGGGAAAAGTCACACTATTTTTGATGCTGCCATAAATGTGATGAAACCCCTATCGATGCGGAGTAAAATCGGGATTGGTTTCGACCTTACAAAAGATGGTTCTGACAAAGCAATCCTGCTTCGAAGAGGCATTCCGGTTGAAAATGAATCAAAACTTCTAAAACCTGGTGCTAACCTGGCTTATGAGATGCTGCTCGACCGAACATCGTTTCTGTTTAATATGGGTATGCATCTGGCCGGTGCCGAACGCAACGAAGGTGATTTTTACCAAAAACTGGCCATAAAACAATTATTCACTGAGAATCTTTTCGGAACTATTGCCCTCACCGTTCACTTCGGAAAAGCTGATTACATCGGTTTTGGGCTGGGTTATCGGTTCGATTTTAAATACTATTGAGCATGAACCGGAAAATTAATCTTATCTTCCTCGTGTTGAGCCTTATCCTGCAAAATGGATGCAAAAAAAGTCCGGGCGACTGCTTTACCGCTACAGGTGAAATAACAAAAGAAACGCACCGGCTCGAACAGTTTAACAGCATCAAGATGCTGGATAATATTGATGTTGAACTGGTTTCGGGGAATTCTCCCATGCTTGAGGTTTCGGCAGGCAAAAATCTGCTCGAAAAAATCGAAACCACAGTTGTTGATGGTGAGCTAATCATCAAAAACAACAACCACTGCAATTTTGTGCGTAGCTATGATAAACCCTTATCAGTCAGGGTTTATTTTCAACAAATAGACAGCATTGAATACCGCTCGGTGGGAAACCTGATCTGCCTGGACACGATTATTAATCCGGATACTTTTAAGATAGATGTGTATGAAGGTGCCGGAAACATTAATTTATTGCTCAACAATTACCGTACTCACCTGAGTTTTCACTACGGAACAGCCTCATTAACAGCAAGTGGTTATTCACAACTTGCCTATATCTATCAGGTAAGTTTTGGCCCCATTGATGCAAGAGATTTAATTTCAAGTTTTGCTTATCTCGAGAACAACAGCACCAATCACACCTGGGTGAGAGCCACCACTGTGCTCGAAGCCACGATCAACAGCATTGGCAATGTCTATTATTTTGGCGATCCACAAACCGCATTAAGTGGGAGCGGCAGTGGTAGTTTGATTCGATTGGACGACTGAAAGAAATCAGCTCTTAGCTCAACAGCTCCAGTTGATAAATCTGCCTGGTTTCGGGAGTAATTTTATAGCGATCATCAATGCGATGACCAACCAGCCAGATGATTTCATCATTTCCGTTGATCAGCAGCCAAACTTTTTGCTTTTCAAAAACACTGAATTGTTCGTCAATGAAAAAATCACTGACCAATTTTGATCCTTTCATACCGATTGGTCTAAAGCGGTCTCCTTGTTTCCAGGGTCTTAGGTGCAGCGGGAAATGCAATTGGTCAAAATCAATCAAGGCACAGGATGGATCTTTGTTGAGCTCTGATGAAGCATTCCATTCAAATTGCGCTATTTTCAGATGAATCGGATGGAAAATCTCCTTCTCATTTGCATTCAAAACAAAATATTGTTCTGTTTTACTCTCGTCTTTTTTCCTGATCTGTAATTCATTTCTATCAATCAAAACCTGGAATGAAGCCGAAAAAAACTGCTTGCCGGAACCTGCCTCAAGGACATTAAAAACCTGGACAGCCTGATCATAATTAAATCCAAAAGTTTTGAGGTATTCAAAGAGCAATGCCAAACCCTCAGAATGATTCAGAAACATGTTTTTGTCAACCGAATGTAAATTATCTTCAACTTTGGTATTACCATAAAAATCTGCTAACAAATGCCTGTACAAGCGTTCCTCGCGTTGCAACATATCAATGGATTCTGCAATTTTTGAGAGATACCCCGGATTTATGGCAGCAATTTCATTCAGCAATCCATGTCTGATTTTATTACGTAAATAGTTGGTTTCCTGATTAGAGCTATCCTCTCGCCATGCCAGTGCATTCTCATGTGCATAAACTTCAATAGCATCTCTTCCTTGCTCTAGTAATGGCCTAACCAGCAATCCCTTGGAAGGCAACATCGCTTTAAGTCCGGTAATCCCTGATCCCCTGAAAAGATTAATAAAAAAAGTTTCCAGTTGATCATCCCGATGATGACCTAAAACCACTTTAGTAAATCCAAACTCCTCCGAAAGCCTTGAAAACCAAGTATAACGCAACTCTCTTGCTGCCATTTGCGTGGATAAACCCTTCTGAGCTGCATAACTTTTCGTGTCAAAGCGTTCGACCATAAGCTTTAGACCTGAACTTTCGGCTAAATTTTGAACAAATTGCTCATCGCCATCCGATTCGGGTCCGCGAAGCGAAAAGTTACAATGTGCCAAAACAGGCTGAAAGTCCAACTGTAGCAGGACATGCAACAACACAACAGAATCTATCCCTCCGCTGATTGCAAGCAACAAGCTGTCCGAATTGGAAAACAGCTTATGTGATTTAATAAATTTCGCAACTTCTGCAAGCATAAGCAAAAGTAACCAATTGTTGGCTCAAAAAAAATCCTGCCTTTTCGAAAAAGCAGGATAATTTTCAATAACGAACAAGTTTTTAAGACTTACTCAATAGTCCAGGTTCCGCCACTATTCAGCAAATCATCAACAGATTTAATGGTAGTCTTTTGTTTTTCGGCCTCAATCGTATCGACCATTTTCTGGTCAAACGTTTCAAAGGCTACTGATCTGATAACACCTAAAGCAACCGGATATTCCGGAGGCATCATTCTGGCAATCATCATGTGAATACCCGGATCGGTTTCGTACTGATCATGAATCAGTATATCCTTTTCTGTAATGCCATTCTCTCCAAGTGTTGCTATCTCCAGTTTGGTTCCTCTGAGCACAATTCCTTTCTCATTATTTTTTCCAAAAAGCATTGGTTTTCCATGCTCGAGCCACAATTGGTAGTCATCACGGGTTTCGCGGCTTGTGATCAGATCGTGTACTTTGTTGGCAAAAATCACACAGTTCTGCAATATTTCGACCAATGAAGTGCCTTTATGTTTGGCTGCTTCTATAAAAACCTTGGTCATCGCTTTGGGGTTAACATCCAACACACGGGCAAAGAAATTCCCCTGTGCACCTATCACAAGTTCACCTGGATTAAAAGGACGTTCGAATGTTCCCTGCGGACTGGTTTTTGTTTTCGAACCCTTTGGCGTTGTAGGCGAATACTGCCCTTTGGTAAGACCGTAAATCTTATTATTAAACAACAAAATATTGATGTCAATATTTCGTCTGATGGTATGGATAAAATGATTACCCCCAATGGCCATACTGTCGCCATCGCCGGTGATCATCCAAACACTAAGTCGCGGATTGGAAAGTTTTACTCCGGTAGCAAGGGCAGCAGCACGACCATGAATCCCGTGGAATCCGTATGTATTCATATAATAAGGGAAGCGCGAAGAGCAACCAATACCAGATACTACAACAAAATCTTCTTTGGGAACGCCCAGGGTAGGAAACACATTTTCAACAGCATGAAGTATGGCATGATCACCACAGCCCGGACACCATTTTACCATTTGATCGCTGGCAAAATCTTCCTTTGTAAGTTGAAGCACCTCAGGATCTAATATTTGATTTTCCATGATTATCACTTTAAAAGTTCATTAAATTTAGCTTCCAGTTCAGCCACCATAAAGGGCAGTCCCTGAATTTTATTATATTGTTCATATCTGAACTGAGGGAAGTTCATCCTCAGGTACTTAACAAACTGTCCGTTGTTGATTTCACTAACCACTATCTTCTTATACCGGCCAAGCAATGCTTCGGTATTTTTGGGCAATGGCATGATATGACGGAAATGGGCAAGTGCAATTGATTTGCCCTGTTCGCGCATTTTTTCAACCACAGTGAGCATCACACCATAAGTTCCACCCCAACTAACAACAAGCAAATCAGCTACATCCGGGCCAAAAACTTCCTGCTCGGGAATATAATTGGCCACCCGCATCACTTTCTCTTCACGCAGATAAGTCATGCGTTCATGATTTAACGGATCGTGCGAAACTGTCCCGACAACATCCAACTTTTCCAGGCCACCTATGCGATGACGGAGGCCTGGTGTTCCGGGTAATGCCCATTGTCGGTTTAGCTTTTCCGGATGGCGTTTGTATGGCTTATAATCCGCATCATTTGCCTTTGCCAAAGGAGGGTTAATGGCTGGAAGTTCAGCTACTTTAGGGATTCTGAACACTTCTGAACCATTAGCCAGTGAGCCATCCGTAAGTAAAATTACAGGCGTCATATGCTCCATCGCCAGTTTGGATGCTTCATAGGCACTATAAAAACAATCGACCGAGCTACGGGCAGCTAGCACGATCACCGGAGCTTCTCCATTACGCCCGTAAAGTGCCTGCATCAGATCACTTTGCTCCGATTTGGTGGGCAATCCGGTAGAGGGGCCTCCACGCTGAACATCAACAATAACGATGGGGAGCTCTGTCATCACGGCAAGGCCAATCGCCTCGCTTTTAAGCGATAAGCCGGGCCCACTGGTGGTGGTAATGGCCAGTGAGCCAGTAAAGCTGGCTCCAATGGTCGAAACTATACCGGCTATCTCGTCTTCTGCCTGCAGGGCCTTAACTGAAAGACTCTTATGTTTTGAAAGTTCCTGCAAAATCTCTGTGGCAGGTGTAATGGGATAAGATCCTAAAAATAACTCCCTTCCCGATCGCTCAGAAGCTGCCATAAATCCCCAGGCTGTTGCAATATTGCCCGTTACATTGCGATAGCGGCCTTTGGCAAGTGGTGCAGGTTCAACCTTATAAGTGTTTCCAAACAATTCTATCGTTTCTGCGTAATGATTGCCGGCAGCCAATACTGCCTTGTTAGCCTCAACAATCAATGGATTAGTCTTGAATTTCTGCTCAAAATATTTGTCGATCAGGCTGGTATCCCTGTTAAAAAGATACATCACTATACCCAAGGCAAACATATTTTTTGTCTTCAGGGTTGACTTCATGTCCAGGTTAAGGTGCTTCACAGCTTCCTTGGTCATGGAAGATATCGGAGCCTTAATTAATTTGTACTTTTCGAGTGAGCCATCAAGTGTTGGATCAGTTGTATAACCGGCTTTTTCAATTCCTTTGTCGATAAAAGCATCCTCATCAACGATGATAATGGAACCTTCCTTAATCCATCGCATATTGGCTTTTAAAGAGGCCGGATTCATGGCAATCAGCACATCAGCCAAATCACCGGAAGTATGAACTGTTTTTTGTCCAAAATGTATTTGGAAACCGGAAACACCTGACACAGTGCCTTGCGGAGCACGAATTTCGGATGGATAATCCGGAAAAGTAGCGAAATCATTACCGGCAAATGCCGTAGAATCAGAGAATAAAGAGCCCGTCAATTGCATCCCATCACCTGAATCGCCTGCAAAACGAATCACGACCTGATCGAGCTCAACAACCTTACTGTTCTTGCTTGTCATAGCTATTTTTTTAAAATTGCTACAAAGGTAAAAACTTTCATATTGCCCCAAGCTGAATCAGCATCAGGAGCCTGATCTGAAACGTTTGCATATCCTTAGCAATACCAGCTTATCCCCTTGATTTACTTATTATTACATGACAATATATTTACAGGCCGGATAACAGCTTCATAGCTTAAATAGATTCAGTCTAAATTCCAAATAATAGCTGTTCTTCACAAAAGAATAAGACACCTTTCAAAAAGTTGTTGATAATACACCTCTTTCAGCCTGATTTAGTGGTTTTTAAGTCTCACTTTCCGACAATTATTCCCAGTTTTTACCCTGCCCTATACAAGCTTATTCGGTCAGGAAAACGGCTTGCAGCAAAATCGTAAAGAAAAAACAGCAAAAGCCCCTCAATTTAGATTAGCTATAAATTATGCAAAAGCCATACTACATTCACCATAACTCCTATCTTTGCAGCATAAATTTATTGTTAAATTTTAAAAACAGACAGT
Organism: Bacteroidales bacterium UBA6229; assembly: GCA_002440975.1. Lineage (GTDB taxonomy): Bacteria > Bacteroidota > Bacteroidia > Bacteroidales > F082 > UBA5536. The sequence continues at coordinate 7,910 of DJWN01000119.1, read as the reverse complement.
TATGGCTTACAAAATCACTGAAGATTGCACAGCATGTGGCACTTGTATTGATGAATGTCCGGTTGATGCTATTTCTGAAGGCGATATCTACGTGATAGATCCTGATGTTTGCACCGATTGTGGTTCATGCGCTGATGTTTGCCCGGTTGAAGCAATCATCCCGGAATAAATTCTTAATTAGCAACAAAAGCACTACTCAATTTATTGAGCTGAGTATTCAGTCAAATTTATTAAAGCCTGTTAAATACAGGCTTTTTTTGTATCTGCAAAGGTTTTCGATAGAATGATTCTTAATAAATACCTAACTTTGCAGGCTGTAATTAAGTGCATTTTTCATGGACGACTACACTTTTTTAAACGCCAACGATCCTGCTGTATTGGAATCTCTGTATCAGCAATTTAAAAATAACCCCGATCAAACCGACCCTCAACTGAGACGTTTTTTTGAAGGTTTTGATTTTGCTGTGAAAGATTATACCAACAGGCCTGGTGAGGTTTCGCTTGCCACCGGCAAAGAGTTTAAGGTGATTAGGCTGATAGAAGAATATCGGAAACGCGGCCATCTTTTCACCAAAACCAATCCGGTGCGCAAACGCAGAACCTATACTCCCAGCCTGGATATCAGCAATTTCGGCTTATCAGAGAGTGATTTGGATAAGGTATTTGAAGCCGGAACCGAAGTAGGACTTGGTGCCATCAGCCTCAAAAATATCATTGGTATGCTTGAGCAAACCTATTGTCGCTCAGTTGCTGTTGAATATGTCTATATCCGAAAAACGGAAATTGTTTCCTGGTTGCAACAAAAGATGGAATCTGCACGCAACACACCTAAGTATCCGGTATCCGATAAAAAATACATCCTTGATAAACTTAATCGGGCAGTAAGCTTCGAAGCTTTTCTGCATAAAAAATTCCCCGGCCAAAAACGTTTTTCACTCGAAGGTGCCGAATCGCTCATTCCGGCTTTGGAAGCCATCATGGAAAAGGGTTCAGATCTGGGTGTTTCGGAATTCATAATTGGTATGGCTCATCGCGGAAGGCTTAATGTACTTGCCAATATCCTGCGTAAGCCTTATGCCGACATTTTCAGTGAGTTCGATGGTAAGATGTACGAAGACGAAACCCTGTTGGGTGATGTTAAATATCATCTGGGATACACTTCTGAACGAAAAACAACTACCGGAAAAACCGTTAAGCTTACACTGGCTCCTAACCCTTCGCACCTCGAAGCGGTTGACCCTGTTGTGCAAGGAATTGCAAGAGCCAAGATTGATCAATACCATGATGGCAACTTCAGTAAAGTTACACCCATTATCATACATGGTGATGCTTCCATTTCGGGTCAGGGCATTGTGTATGAAATAGCTCAAATGTCTGAATTAAAAGGATATCGCACCGGTGGCACCATACATTTTGTGATCAACAACCAGATCGGATTTACTACAGATTACCTGGATGGCAGGTCAAGCACTTATTCTACTGATGTGGCAAAAGTTACACAATCGCCTGTATTTCACATAAATGGCGACGATCCTGAAGCCGTGGTTTATGCCATTCAGCTTGCTATGGAGTTTCGCGAGAAATTTCATAAAGATGTGTATATTGATCTGCTTTGCTATCGCAAATATGGTCACAATGAGGGAGATGAACCCCGCTTTACACAGCCTATTCTGTACAAAGTGATTGAAAAACATCCCAATCCCAAAATGCTTTATGAAAAACAGCTGCTGGCTGAAGGGGTTGTTACAGAAGAAGAAATTAAAGCACTGGAAGCCAAAAATTTAGAAAAGCTTGAATTCAGTCTTTCCGGAGCAAAAGAAAGAGAAAAATCGTTTATCAACAACTTTTTGGCCGACACCTGGAAAGGTATCCGCAAAGCCAACAACAGCGATTTCGAGCATAAAACAAACACCGGCGTTGACAAGGACACGCTGCTGACAATTGCCAAAAAACTGACTTCCTTACCCGAAGACAAAAATTTCTTCCGAAAAACCAGTCGTCTGCAACAGCAGCGATACGATATGGTTTTCAAGGATAACCAACTCGATTGGGCCATGGGCGAATTGCTTGCCTATGGTAGTCTGGTTCACGAAAAAACACCTGTTCGGCTTAGTGGTCAGGATGTTGAGAGAGGAACTTTCTCGCATCGCCATGCGGTATTACGAGTAGAAGATTCTGAAGAACAATATATCCCACTCTGCTCGATTAGCGAAAACCAAGCGACTTTCGATGTATATAATTCACCCCTTTCGGAATATGGTGTGTTGGGATTTGAATATGGCTATGCGCTGGCTTCACCCGAAACGCTTACCATCTGGGAAGCTCAGTTTGGCGATTTTAATAATGGTGCACAAATCATCTTCGACCAGTTTTTAAGCAGTGCCGAAGACAAATGGAATGTAATGAACGATTTGGTAGTTCTGCTGCCTCACGGCTACGAAGGCCAGGGGCCTGAACATAGTTCGGCGCGCATCGAACGCTTTTTGAGCTTATGTGCCGAAAACAATATGCAAATTGCCAATTGCACCACACCCGCCAACTTTTTTCATATCCTGAGACGACAACTTAAAAGACCTTTCCGTAAACCCCTTGTCATCTTTACGCCCAAAAGTCTGCTGAGGCATCCAAAATGTGTTTCGCCAATCGAAGCCTTTGAATCCGAAACCGGCTTTCAGGAAGTGATTGACGACCCAACCACTGATCCAAAAAAAATTGAAAAAGTTGTATTCTGCTCTGGCAAAGTTTATTACGACTTACTCGAAGAGAAAGAACGCAAAAAAAATGAAACCATTGCCTTTGTTAGATTAGAACAACTTTATCCCTTACCACGTAAGCAAATGCTTGCAATCATCGAAAAATACAAAAAGGCAAAAACACATCTTTGGGTTCAGGAAGAACCTATGAATATGGGTGCCTGGAAATACATCCATCACGAATTTAAGGAAATTCCGCTTAAGCTGATTGCACGTCCGGCAAGTGGAAGCCCGGCTACAGGCTCACCAAAATTCCATGTGATCAGGCAGCAAAAAATCATTGACAAAACCTTTGAAATGTGCGAGTGTCCTTTTGTGGACAAGGAATGTGGCATGTTGTGTATTGGCAACAAATGGCGCTCGTTTGAGCATGAGCTCAAGGAAATGAATGTAGATAAGATTGATAGTAAGTTTCATAACGCAGAAAAAAAGCTGTAATTAAAATACATCACTATGGCTATCGAAATAAAAGTACCCAGCCCGGGAGAATCAATCAATGAAGTACAATTGGCCAACTGGCTCGTTAAGGACGAATCCTATGTTGAAAAAGATCAGGATATTGCTGAAATTGATTCGGACAAAGCCACTTTAAGCATAGCAGCCGAAGCATCCGGAACCATCCATTTTAAGGCTTCGGAAGGAGATACGCTGGAGGTCGGTTCGGTGATTGCTACTCTGGATACCGATGAAAATGCAGCTCCGCCCAAAAATGCACCTAAGAGCGAACCCCAAAAAACAGAACCAAAGCAAGTACAAGCAGAAAAAGTTACTGATAAAATCCCGGAGCCCGAAGCTCCAAAAAAGGAGTCAGCTGAAAAAAGTAGTCAAGAACAATCTTTGAAGTTGTCTCCTTTGGCTCGTGAGCTCATGAAAAAAGAAAACATCAACGAGCAGGAACTGATTGAGTTCTTTAAACATTATCGCATTGATTCAAAGGACGTTAACTTTTATCAGAAAAACAAAGACAAACACGCAGACACCAAACAGCCGGTAGAGGCGCAGGCAGCCTGGGGAGGCACCCGTAAGGAAGAACACAAAAAGATGAGTATGTTGCGAAAAAAATTATCGCAACGCCTGGTTTCGGTAAAAAACGAAACAGCAATGCTCACCACTTTTAATGAGGTGAACATGACTCCGATCATGGAGATCAGAAAAAAATACAAAGAAACTTTTAAAGAACAACATGAGATTGGCCTGGGATTCATGTCGTTCTTCACCAAGGCAGTTACAGAAGCCTTACATCATTTTCCTCAGGTAAATGCCCAAATTGATGGCGATGAAATTGTTTATTACGATTATGCCGACGTCAGCATTGCCGTGTCGGGGCCTAAAGGATTAGTGGTTCCTGTAATTCGCAATGCCGAATCTTTAAGTCTGGCAGAAATTGAACATAAAGTAAAAGAGCTGGCAACAAAAGCCCGTGATAACAAGCTCAGTCTGGATGAAATGACAGGCGGAACTTTCACTATCACCAACGGAGGGGTGTTTGGCTCGATGTTATCAACGCCCATCATCAATCCGCCTCAGTCGGCCATTCTTGGCATGCATAATATTGTTGAACGCCCGATAGCCGTAAACGGTAAAGTTGAAATACATCCGATCATGTATGTTGCATTGAGCTATGACCATCGCATCATCGATGGCCGCGAATCTGTTGGTTTTCTGGTGAAAGTAAAAGAATTACTCGAAAATCCGGTCAAGATGTTATTTGGATCAAAAGATCCTGTTGAAGTTTTACTGGGATTATAAAAATGAGAAAAGAAGTTGATTTTTTAGTTCTGGGTTCAGGAATTGCAGGACTAAGTTTTGCACTTAAAGTTGCTGCGCATGGCAAGGTGCTCATTGTAACAAAAAACAAAGCCAACGACACAGCCACCTGGTATGCCCAGGGCGGAATCGCTGCCGTGATGTATAATCCCGATTCGCACGAAAAACATATCCAGGACACCCTGAATGCCGGAAGTTACCTCAATGATGAGAAAATCGTTCGAATGACGATAACCGAATCAACCGAGCGGGTGAAAGAACTAATTGAATGGGGTACGCACTTCGACACTGAATCGTCCGGAAAGTACGCACTGGCAAGAGAAGGTGGACATTCTGAGAAACGTGTGCTGCATTTTCAGGATAAAACAGGTGCCGAAATACAACGAGCCCTGATCGAAAAAGTAAGACAACATCCAAACATCGAAATGCTGGAAAACCATTTCAGTATCGACCTGATAACACAACATCATCTTGGACGAATTATAAGGCGTTCACATTCTGACATTCAATGCTTTGGTGCTTATGTCCTGAATCCTGAAAATGGTGAGATTATCACTGTTTTGGCCAAGAGTACCCTAATTGCCACCGGAGGTGCCGGTAACGTTTATCAAACTACCACCAACCCGAAAATTGCTACTGGCGATGGTATTGCCATGCTTTATCGGGCAAAAGGAGTGGTTGACAACCTGGAATTCATTCAGTTTCATCCAACCTCACTCTACAATCCAAAAGAAAAACCTTCATTCCTGATCACCGAAGCCCTGAGAGGAGCCGGAGCCGAATTAAAAGATCTTAATGGCAAAGCCTTTATGCATCGCTACGACAAACGTAAATCCCTGGCTCCTCGCGATATAGTGGCTCGTGCAATTGATAATGAAATGAAAATTTCTGGAAGTGATCATGTTTATCTTGACGCCCGTCATATTGACGAAAACGAAATCATGCACCACTTTCCAACGATTTATGCCAAATGTTTAAGCATCGGTATCAACATCACGAAAGATATGATTCCGGTGGTGCCGGCTGCTCATTATATCTGTGGCGGCATCAAAACCGATGAGCATGGTGCCACCAGCATCAAAAATCTTTTTGCTTCTGGTGAGGTGACTTCTACCGGGCTGCATGGGGCTAATCGCTTGGCATCTAATTCGTTACTTGAATCAATTGTTTTTTCGCACAATGCAAGCCTCAAAGCCATTGAGCTTGCACAACAAACAGCATTACAATCTGACATCCCCGATTGGAACGCTGAGGGAACCGTGATGAACGAGGAAATGATCCTGATCACCCAATCACGGAAGGAATTACAATCAGTAATGAGCAATTATGTTGGCATTGTGAGATCAGAATTACGCCTGAAAAGAGCACTCGACAGGCTTGAGATCCTAAACCGTGAAACGGAAGATCTATACGAAAAATCGGTGGTCACCGTTCCGATTTGTGAACTGAGAAATATGATCAACGTGGCTTATCTTATCACTAAGTTTGCCCTCCAGCGCAAAGAGAGCATAGGCTTACATTATTTGGTAAACTACAACAAACAATAACAATATGGCTTTGATCAGAGCAGTAAAAGGCATGAGTCCCAGCTTTGGAGTAAACTGTTTCTTCGCCGAAAATGCAACGATTGTTGGAGATGTCGAAATGGGAGATAATTGCAGTGTGTGGTTCAATGCAGTTGTGCGTGGCGATGTGCATTACATCAAAATTGGGAATAATGTCAACATTCAGGACGGTGTAGTGATTCATTGTACTTACAAAAAAGCACCGGTGAATATCGGAAATAACGTTTCAATTGCCCATAATGCTATTGTGCACGGATGCACAATTCACGACAATGTTCTGGTGGGTATGGGAGCCATTATCATGGATGGAGCAGTAATAGAATCCAACTCGATAATAGCTGCAGGAGCTTTAGTAGGCAAAAATATCAGAGTTGAATCAGGCAGCGTGTATGCTGGTATTCCGGCAAAAAAACTAAAAACAATTGACCAGTCACTGCTCGAAGGCGAAGTACATCGCATTGCTCGGTCTTACACCCTTTATGCCAGCTGGCATGACGAAAATATCAAGCCGTTGGAAAGCTGAACCGGCTGACTAAAATTTGTTAATAGAATATCCCGAAAACAAGCCTGGTATTAATTTGGCATTAAATTTGATGCCCTGAAGCAAACAAATCAAAACGCATATATGTCAATCTGGATCATTTTTGTATTTTTTATGTTGCTGAGTTGGCTAGTAAGCAGTCAACTGAAAAGCAAGTTTACAGCATACAGCAAAATTTCGATTGTTAACGGCATGAGTGGCAGGGATATAGCGAATAAAATGCTTTTCGACAATGGCATCACTGATGTTCAGGTTTTATCCGTCGAGGGCAGTTTGAGCGATCATTATAATCCTGTGAACAAAACAGTTAACCTAAGCCGTGAGGTATATGAAGGTCGAAATGTAGCAGCGGCAGCAGTTGCGGCACACGAGTGTGGACATGCTGTACAACATGCCACAGCCTATCATTGGCTGCAAATGCGTAGCACCCTGGTGCCTATAGTAAGTTTTAGCTCAAAATGGGTGCAATGGGTTCTATTAGCCGGCATCCTGCTCATTCAATCCTTCCCTCAATTGCTTTTGGTTGGTATTGTTATGTTTGCTCTTACAACATTGTTCAGCTTTATCACCTTACCCGTCGAAATTGATGCCAGCCGAAGAGCATTGGCATGGCTTAATATCAGCGGTATTACCGATCATAATTCGCACCCCAAAGCACAGGAAGCCTTGCGATGGGCAGCTTATACCTATGTAGTGGCTGCACTGGCATCACTAGCAACCTTGCTATATTATATTGCCATCTTCTTAGGTGGCCGAAAAGATTAATACACTAACTAAACATTATTTTTTATTAACCTATAAATTTTAACCCTATGAAAATCAATCGTATTTTAGTTGTTTTACTTATGATTGCTGGCGTAAGTCTCAGCTCATGTAAAAAAGACGATGACATCGTAAATCCGGAACCGACCTTAAATTTTATTGGCGGTGAAGGATATACCTCATCTGATGTCACCATCACTACTGGCGAACAAATCAAAGTAGGATTTAATGCGCTCTCAAACAAAGAAACAAACGAGAAGCTTACTAACTTTAAATTGACCCTTACAGCTAATAACCAATCTCAGGTTCTTATCGACTCAACATTTAATGAAGAAGTATTCACAACTACCATCAATATTAATTTTCCTGATCCCGTAAATGCTCGTTTGGAAGGTGTTATCACCGACAAAGCCGGAAGAACAACTTCTGTTGCTTTTAACATCACTGTTGAAGAAGCTGGCGTTAAAGTAGTTAAACATACCGATGTAAAACTCGGATCGTGGAACGACGAAATCGGCAGTT
>DJWN01000049.1 GCA_002440975.1 Bacteroidales bacterium UBA6229 | reverse complement strand
TACACAAAATATTTTATACTCTCTGTTTGAGCACAGCAAGGAAAGTGCCTTTTTTCATATCCTTGCCACCGTGCACGGCAACTATAACCGTTTTGTTAGTAACAGGGTTGTAATAGAGTTCGTGCGAACCTTGGGAGCGTTTGAAAATAAAGCCGTGTTGTTTTAAAATTTTGATAAGATACCTTGGGCTTAGGTTCATATCGATTCAAGGTTTAAAGAATATTCCAAAGTATTGCTGTCATCGGGGATGGATTCGCCTCTTTGCTGCAATTCTTCAATATAAAGTGCAACGGCTTCTTTTGCCATAGCAATAGCTTGGTCCACATCTTCACCGTATGTAATACAACCAGGCAATGCAGGAACAGAAACCGTGAAACCACCTTCAGTTTCTTTGTGTAAATGTATTTTGTAGGTGTACATAAAATTATTGAGTGATTAAAGTTTGTAGATTATCCTTCATACGTTTATTCGCCAAGGCCAAATCAATCATTTTAGATAGGGCTTGTTGTTCATCCTTTGCCAGCGTATCAATCATTTTTATTTTTTGCGTTAAAGGCAAGTTTAGGTTTAGGTCCACTTCCAAGTCATCCGACTTAAAAAACGCTGCAACAGACACATCAAATACGGAAGCAAGTTTCTCCAAAGTAGAGATAGACGGCTCAACCTTACCGTTTTCAATACGGCTGTATTGTCCTTGAGGAATGCCCGAATCTGCACAAACTTCCTTTTGAGATAGTCTTTTGTGCCCTCTCAATTGCCTAATATTTTTGGCTATTAGCACTACTGTCTGTACCATATTGTCATATATTATACAGCAAAGTTAATTTAAATAGTGATTTTATTCAATGAAATGAAATTTTCATGGTTACAATTATGCAGTGAAGTATATATTTTCCAGTCGAAATTCATACCCATTTTGCAAGCTCGGGCTGGTGCTCCCGGCTAACCGGATGTGCTCCGCATCCGCAGCAATCAATTATCCCTGCGCCGGCCCGGATGTGTAAACCGTTCCCTTATACTGAGCTAATCAATGATCCGTATCCGTAATATCAATTACACACCACACATTATACAGTAAAAATTGATTCCATTGATAAGAATTGATTATTTTTGAAACATGGGCTAAAAGCATGATAGTAAAAAGAAATTGTACGGATACCAATCCCGGATAACCGATAAGCACCAGCGGAAATTATGATTTCATTCAAATTCAATGTGAAATTTCTTTTGCATTTACTAAAACAATGCTGTATAGATAAAGTAGCCCGTAGCTTTAGTGAATTTACTTAAATCATGGGGATGACTTTTTGTCTTTCTTCCGGCAGAAATGCTTTAGGCGAAATAGAATTGTATTTGATCGAACAGTGCGAAACAGACTGTTGGCAAATCTTTTGAAACCGCTTTCAAATAAAAATTTTACCTTTACCTCAAATTGCAAGGCTATGACTGACGAACAACGATTCAAACAGTTTATTTCAACGGTTCAAAACTCAAAGGCGATCTACTTATTGCAGGCCAGCGATGGCTTGTTTGCCATGCTCGAAGATGAAAATGGCAAGACCTTTCTTCCGATTTGGTCAGACGAAAAAACCGCACTGGAGAATGCCGTTGACCTTTGGGCGGGCTACACTATGGCTGCTATGTCGTTAGCCGAAATGATCAATTGGTGCGACGAATTACAGTCAGATGAAATCCAATTGGGCATCGAAGCTCAGACTGACGGTAAAATCCTCCCGCTGGCACCCGAGGTTTTTAAGAATATTTTCACCCAGGGTTGATATTCCGCTTTTAAAACTTATTCCTCAAAATCAGGATAAAGAAGATATTTTGCCCGGATTTTTCTAAATTCTTCAATGCCGTTTTGCCAGCTTTTTCTGATGTCTTCTTCGGATTTGCCACCTTCGATTTGCCTGCGCAATTCACTTGTTCCGGCAAGTTTTTCAAAATAGGAATTGAAAAATTTATCCTGTTTTACCGATTGATAAGCCTGCATAAGCCATTGCAGATTCAATTTGGCATATTTCATTTCAGGCTGATCGGCCAGGGTTCTGAGATCAAAGCCATTGCATTTTGTATCATGATGTTTGGGGGCAGAGGCACCTGCACGACTTTCAGGAATAAAACTAAAATTGGTTTCCGGCAGATTGGGATGACCATACACCTGAAAGGGAAAGTCAGTTCCCCTGCCGATACTCACGCTTGTTCCTTCGAAAAGGCAAAGGGAAGGGAATAAAAAAATTGCCTGATAATTGGGTAAGTTAGGTGAAGGCCTCACAGTAAGCTTGTCGATAGCATTTCTGTCGTAATGTCTCAAAGGGATGACGGTCAGATCACAATTCAATTGATTTGTTAGCCATTTTTCACAATTTACCATCCTGGCGTATTCGCCAATGGTCATGCCGTAAACAATCGGAACCTGGTGCATACCAACAAAGGATTGATGTGCCTTCTCTAAAACAGGACCATCAATATAAAAGCCATTTGGATTGGGCCTGTCAAGTACGATCACCGGAATATTTTGTTCGGAACAGGCTTCCATCACGTAGGTAAGCGTTGAAATATAAGTATAAAACCTCACCCCAACATCCTGTAGGTCAAAAAGCAGCACTTCGAGCTGGCTTAAATCTTCTTTCGAAGGTTTTTTATGGTTGCCGTAAAGTGAAATGATGTTTATCCCTGTCCGGCTGTCTTTGCCGCCAATGATGTGTGCACCGGCATCGGCCTCGCCTCTGAATCCATGCTCAGGCGTGAAGATGCACTGAACCTTGATGCCAAGATTCAATAGGCTGTCAACCAGATGTGTTGTGCCGATCAGGCTGGTTTGGTTGGCAACTACTCCCACAGTTTTGTTTTGGATTAACGATAGATAGGCTTCTGTCTGACTTGCACCCGGTAAAGTTTGTCCAACTTCTTTCATGATGATTTCTTGGGCATGGATGGAACAAGAGAGCACAAAACAAAGGATAAAGGGAAATATTTTAAAAATCGCTGCTTTCATGTTTGCGTTCAATGTTTACTTTTGTCAAAGTTACTGTTTTTGCTTTAGCTGAGGTTTTTTCAGAAGGGCTTTGGCTTGAAAATTTGATATATTTGATGGATCATGAGACTGGAAGCTTTTCTTGGAAACCGGATTTTTTCGTTATCACCAGATAAAGTATCAACACTGGTGATGCGCATCACCTTGCTCAGTGTGGCATTGTCGGTGGCTGTGATGCTTGTTTCGGTGGCCATTGTGATTGGTTTCAAACAGCAGATATCAGATAAAGTACTGGGTTTTGTTGCGCCTTTGCAAATCAGCCCGCTCGACCGGAATGAGTCCTTACAACAAAGCCCTTTTATTTTGGACGATAGCCTGGAACAAATGATCTATTCTGTTGGCGGGGTCGTTCATATCCAGTCAGTTGCCGAAAAGGCCGGCATCATAAAAACGGATGATCAGATACAGGGGATTGTTGTAAAAGGGGTTGACGAAAACTTTGATTGGAGTTATTTTGGAGCGGCTTTAAAACAAGGTGCGCTTCCCGTGTTGGAAAGAGAAACTACTTCCAATGATGTTTTGATTTCGATGAAGCTTTCAACAAAGCTGAATCTGAAGCCCGGGGATGATCTCAGGATTTGGTTTATTGATGATAAGGACAGGCCAAGGGGCAGGAAGTTTGTTGTTTCGGGGATTTATGAAACCGGACTTGTTGAGTTTGATGAACGCTTCGTTTTGGCTGATCTTAACCACATCAGACGCCTCAATGGATGGAAGGACAATCAAACAGCTTTGCTTGAAGTTTTTTTGGATCCCAAAATCAATCCTGATGATGTTTTTGATGCCATTTATTTCAGCCTGCCCATTGATCTAACAGCTACAACGGCAAGGGTTTTATACCCGCATATTTTCGACTGGCTCAATTTGCAGGATATGAATGTGGTGATCATCATCTTGCTGATGACACTCGTTTCGGGGATCACTATTATCAGTATGTTGCTGATGATGGTGATCGAAAGAACTGCGATGATTGGCATGTTAAAAGCCTTGGGAGCCAACCGGGATCAAATCAGGAATTTGTTTTTATTTTATTCTTTCAAATTGTTGCTTTATGGTTTAATAGCAGGCAATCTGCTTGGTTTGGGCTTTATTATCCTGCAATCAAAAACGAAATTCTTAAGTCTTCCGGCTGAATCCTATTATATTGATCATGTGCCCGTAGCAATTGGCTTGGGGCCTGTTCTGCTCATCAATTTTGGGGTAGCAATCGTTTGGTTTTTGATGCTGTTGATTCCGTCTTTGATCATCGACAGGATAAAACCCGCGAAGGCAATTCGTTTTTCCTGATTAAAAAACTTGCGTTTTGAAGCTGGAATGTTTAATTTCAGAGCCTAATTTATTCTGTTATGAAATACAAACCAACTGACATACTACCTCTTAAAGGCTATGGAGAGCTTCTTTTTGGAGAAAGTATCGACCTGACAATCCAAAAAACTGGCGAAGCGGATCAAATGGATCAGATTGATGGTGCTGAGCCGGGTTCGATGGTGCTTAGTTATAATCATCCTGAAATGGTTTTGTTTTTTGAAGGTTATGGCACTTCTGTTTTGGCTTATATCGAAACCCGCGATCCAGAGGCATTGCTTTTTGGCAAGCAGGTTTTTTTGCTTAACAAATCAGCAATTATTGATTTGATGGCTTCAAATGGTTTCGAAGAATATGATGTGGATCACGATGAGGGCAACGAATTGATAACATACGACTTAGCTATGATTGATTTTAGTTTCTACAAGGATCGGCTGCTTGCCGTGAGCTGGGGTGTTTTGTTGGATGAACAGGGAGCCATCCTGCATATTTAGTTGCGCGAGCGAGGATGGAAGCTGATAATTGTCTCACGTAAATATTCTCGGTTAATATGGGTGTAAACCTCTGTGGTACTTATACTTGAATGACCTAGCATCTGCTGCACGGCTCTCAGGTCGGCACCTCCCTCGAGCAAATGTGTGGCAAAGGAATGCCTGAATGTGTGCGGACTGATACTCTTTTGGATGCCGGCTTTTTCGGCCAGTTCTCTTACCATTTTGTGAAGACTTTGCCTGCTTAACTGACCTCCAAATCTGTTTACAAATAAGAAATCGTTTCTGCTGTTGTAAAGTACCCGAACATTTGTGAGATACATTTTAAGGTTTTTCAATGTGTTTTTTCCTACCGGAATCAAACGTTCTTTGTTACCCTTGCCGTTAACGCGTATAAACTCATCTTTATCGTAAACCTGATTAATACGCATATTTACCAGTTCCGAAACCCTCAGACCGCAGGCATAAAGCAACTCAATCATACATTTGTTACGATGTCCGTGAAAATCGCTCAGGTCTATGTGATGCAACATACGAACTATTTCTTCGTAGGTGAGTACTTCGGGAAGCTTTCGGCCAATTTGGGGCATTTCGATCAGTTGGGTCGGATTGCCTGTGATCAGTTCATCTTCTTCCAGAAAGCGATAAAAGGAACGCAGGCCTGATAAAATGCGTGATTGTGAGGTGGCAGTAAATCCCAGCTTTGATAGCTCTTCAACAAAATGTGTTAGCAGGGTCCGGTCGATATTATCAAGACTTAATCCGGGATGATTCAGGCTTTTAAAATCCATAAACAACTTGATATCATGCAAATATGCCTTGATGCTGTTTTCTGACAGAGCCAGCTCAAGGCGAATATGTTCTTCATAGGCATGTATTAGTGCTTTATCAATAGCTCCCATAGCTTATTTATACAAGCTGAGGTGTCCTAAAAGAACACCTCAGCAATTATTTGAGATTATTTTGGTGCATAAAAACATCGTTTAGGTGAATGAATCAGACCTTCATCCTTTAATGTTTTTATTGTTTTGTCAACCAATTTTTTATCAATGTGCGCCAGTGCTGCAATATCTCCTGACTTCAGCGGTTTGTCAGCTTGTTTCAGGGTTTCGAGTACGATTGTTTTCGTTTCCATAAGTAATATGATTTTAATCCTCCAGGCTATGCACAACGAGTCCTGAGCGGAGCTTTGGCTCGAACCAGGTAGTTTTGGGAGGCATGATGTTGCCTGAATCAGCAATATTGATCAGCTGTTTCATGCTTACCGGATACAGCGCAAAGGCCACAGCCATTTCGCCACTGTCAACTCTTTTGCTCAGTTCGCCAAGTCCACGGATTCCGCCAACAAAGTCAATCCTGTTTGATCTTCTTAAATCCTGGATGTCAAGTATCGGACTTAAAACTTCTTGGGTCAGGATAGTTACGTCAAGCACACCAATCGGGTCATTGTCGTCGTAGGTATGTCTTTTGGCTGTAAGCGCATACCATTCACCATCCAGATACATCGAAAATTCGTGCAGACGCGAAGGCTTATACAGCTCTTTTCCTTTCTTCACCACTTCAAAACCCTTTTCGAGTCTGGCTAAGAATTCTTCCTTGCTTAAGCCATTCAGGTCTTTGACCACCCGATTATAATCGATGATAGTAAGTTGGTTATCCGGAAAATGCACGGCAAGGAAAAAGTTATATTCTTCTTTGCCGGTATGTTTTGGATTTTGTTCTTTCTTTTCGTTTCCAACCAGGGCTGCAGCTGCTGTACGATGGTGACCATCAGCAACATAGGTGGCAGGGAGTTGTTCAAACAATTGAACCAGCCTGTTGATAATTTCTTCCTGATCGATCACCCAAAAATGATGTCCGAATCCATCATCAGCTGTAAAATCATACACGGCTTTGTTTTCCTTTACAAACTTTTCGATGATTTCATCGATTTCTTTTTTGGCAGGGTAGGAAAAGAAAACCGGTTCCATATTGGCATTCGTTATCCTAACGTGTTTCATTCGGTCTTCCTCTTTGTCAGGCCTTGTGAGCTCGTGCTTTTTGATCACATTATTCATATAATCTTCAACGCCGGCACAGCCAACGATACCATATTGTGTTTTGCCATTCATGGTTTGGGCATAGATATACAGGCTTGGCTTATCATCCTGCACGAGCCATTTTTTATCACGGAAAAGCTTAAAGTTTTCTGCTGCTTTGTTATATACAGCTGCATCGTAATGGTCTATATCTTCCGGAAGATCAATTTCTGGTTTGATGATATGAAGCAGGCTATAAGGATTGCCTGATGCTTCCTGGCGTGCTTCTTCTGAGTTTAAAACATCATAAGGGCGCGATGCCAGTTCTTTTACAAGATTTGCCGGGGGTCGCCAGCCTCTGAAAGCTTTTAGTATTGCCATAGTATGTGATTAAGTTTAAAGGTTACCAATTTTTTTGCGGATACGAATCGTCTTCATTTTCATCACTTTGCGATTGATTTTTTTGCAAAGAAGTGATCAGTGCACCAAGCATCTTGGTCATTTCCATCAGCTGATTTCTTGATTCAAATTCGGCCTGTTCATCTATCATATTTTCTCTAAGTGCAAGTGTTCCATATACCACACAGGTGCGGATGGCACTTTTCGAAATCTTGAGGTGATAAATGAATTGAGCCTTGTTGCGTGCCGAGCCTTCAGCTATATTTAAAGCAATATGGCGGGCAGTTTCGTTGAATGCGTTTGCTATTCCGGAGGAATCGAAGGCTTCGTGGCCGGCCAGATGATCTTTTACCCAAAGGATATAGTCCAGTGCTTTATGGTAAATACGAAGATCCTCAAACCGAAAAAATGCGGGGGTTGTCTGGTTTTGGTGATTCATAATCCGAATAATTCACTTTTTTTTAAAAGCCGGACAATGTTTTGCCCGGCTTCTTGTCCTGATTTAATTTACTTTGAAAGTCGTATCTCCTTTTTCGAGGTATGCAATGATCTGCTCTGCAGCAGCTATGCCTGCATTGATATTGGCTTCGGCAGTTTGTGCTCCCATCTTTTTGGGCGTGAAGAAGCATTGTGCCCCAAAGCTCTCTTTAAGTTCAGTGACCATATCAGGTGCAATATCCGAAACATAGCTAAAACCTTTACGTTCGGCAAGGATCTGCTTGAGGCCTTCTTCGTCTATCACTTCTTTACGGGCAGTGTTGACGAGCATGGAGGTAGCAGGCATTTTTGAGAGTAAATCGTAGTTAATTGATTTCTTGGTTTTGTCGTTGGCAGGAATATGTAACGAAATATAATCGCAACTGCTGTAGAGTGCATCAATACTATCGACCACTTCCACACCATCTTTTTGTATGACCTCTGCCTTCACAAAAGGATCAAAGGCTTTCACATTCATTCCGAAGCCTTTGGCAATACGCGCCACATTTTTGCCAACATTACCATAGGCATGAATGCCTATCGTTTTGCCTTTAAGTTCAGTTCCCGAGCTCCCGTTAAACTGATTTCGGGCCTGATAAACCATCATCCCAAAAGCCAATTCTGCCACTGCATTGCTGTTCTGTCCGGGAGTATTCATCACTACCACATCCTTGGCAGTGGCTGCTGCCAGGTCAACATTGTCGTATCCTGCTCCGGCACGTACAATGATCTTTAATTGTTGTGCATTTTCAATTACAGCCTGATTGGCTTTATCACTCCTGATAATTATGGCATCCACATCTTTGGAAGCCTCAACAAATTGCTGATGATCTGTGTATTTCTCCAGAAAAACACAGGTATATCCAGCCTTGTCAAATATGGCCTTAATGTGGTCGGCTGCAATTTTTGCAAAGGGTTTTTCGGTTGCTACCAATACTTTTTTCATACCCGTAATTTTTTGATGTTTAATAAATCTTTAAAAACCGGTCAGTTAATCGAGTTAACTAACCGGTCTGGACTAAAATTCAGCAGTTAAATGGTCTTTTCAAAATCCTGCATCACTTTTACCAAGGCTTCAACACTTTCGAGCGGAAGTGCGTTATACAGGGATGCACGGAAACCACCCACATCCCGATGTCCTTTAATGCCGATCATGCCACGTTCTGTAGCAAATTCGTTAAAGGCTTTTTCGTGTGCTTCATAACCTTCGTTCATCACAAAGCAGACATTCATACGCGAACGGTCAGCAGGATCCGGAACTGTAGCTTTGAACAATTTGTTGCGATCAATTTCGGCATAAAGCATCCCGGACTTTTTGATGTTTATCTTTTCCATTTCGGCAACACCACCTTTTTCCTTAAGCCATTTAAGCGTCTGCAAAGCAGCAAAAATAGGTACTACAGGAGGTGTGTTGAACATGGATTCCTTATCAATATGGGTTTGATATTTCAGCATGGTTGGGATGGCACGATCAACTTTGCCAAGCACATCGTGTTTTACGATGGCAAAGGTCACACCGGCAGGTGCAAGGTTTTTCTGCGCTCCACCATAGATGATGGCATATTTTGACACATCAACCGGCCGGCTGAAAATATCAGACGACATATCAGCAACCAGGGGAACAGGCGAATCAATGTCGTGCAGAATTTCTGTTCCGAAGATGGTATTATTTGTGGTGATGTGGAAATAATCTGCATCCTTAGGGATGGTGTAACCTTTGGGGATATAATTGAAATTTTTATCTTCGGAAGTGGCAACTACAGCTACTTCACCAAAGATTTTGGCTTCTTTTATTGCCTTTTTTGCCCAGGCACCTGTGTTTAGGTAGGCAGCTTTCTTTCCGAGCAGATTGTAAGGAACCATGCAGAACTGTGTGCTGGCACCGCCTCCCAGGAAAATTACTGTGTAGCCCTCGGGGATGTTTAACAACTCTTTGAAAAGTGCCTGTGCCTCTTCAACTACTGCGATAAATTGTTTGCTCCGATGCGAAATTTCCATTAGCGAAAGTCCCATACCCGCAAAATCGTGCAAGGCATTGGCCGTGTTTTCGATGGTGTACTGTGGCAGGATAGATGGGCCTGCGTAAAAATTATGCTTTTTCATAATTAAATGAGTTTAAAAAATTATGTTAAATAGAGTCATTCCAGCTTAAAAATAATTTTAAAATTCCCCTTCCTGTATTGTCTTTGCTATTCGTCTTGCTTGACAAAAAAACGTCGGCTATCCTTTTACAAACATCATAGCTAAAAAAATAAATCTTTCATCAGTTCGGGAGCAAAGATAGTAGTTTTGTATGTATTGTGAAATAATTAACCAAACTATTTCTGTAACTTCGCAAACGTTTTAAATCTGAGAAAATTCATGTTTCATTTAGACCAGCGTATCAATGCTTTGTCGCAACTCGGGCAGCAGCTAAATAACTTATTGGAAGGCTATTACAAGCAACAATATGCTGCCGTTTTTACGGAAGAAGTGATGCAACAGGCCATGAGAGCAAACCCCTGGTTTACGGAAGATAATATTCGTCTCATGCTCCGGAGTATTGTTGCAATGCTCAAGCCTGATGAACTAACAAAAATAGCAAAGCAATATGCGATCCCGGTAACAATTAATCAGGCAAAAACCCTGGCTGTGATTATGGCTGGTAATGTTCCGCTCGTAGGATTTCAGGATTTTATTCACGTTTTGTTGTGCGGTCACAGCTTTTTAGGGAAATTATCGCATCAGGATCGATTCCTGTTGCCTGCCATTGCCAATATGCTTATTGAAATTGAGCCAAGGTTTGAATCCTTAATCAGTTTTACAGATCACCGAATCAGCAATTTTGATGCTGTGATTGCTACCGGAAGCGACAACAGCGGCCGGTATTTCGATTACTATTTCGGGAAATACCCCCATGTTATCCGTCGAAACAGGCATGGTGTTGCAATTCTGAATGGTAATGAATCCGATGAAGCCCTTCACCAACTGGGGCTGGATATTTTTTCCTATTTTGGATTGGGTTGCCGGAATGTTTCCACGTTATTTGTTCCAAAAGATTATAATTTCGAAAAGCTCCTCCAATCATTTGAAGCGTACTCAACAGTTGCAGATCATGTCAAATACTTTAATAATTATGAATACTACAAATCCATCTTTTTGATAAATGGGGTTCAACATTATGATAGCGGCTTTGTGTTATTAAGAGCTGCCGAATATTTTGGAAGCCCTGTGGCAGTTTTACACTATCAGCAATACGAAGATGAAGGCATTTTGAATGAAGTGATTGCATTGAATAAAAATAAAATTCAATGTACAGTCTCTGATAAAGCCTGGTATTCTAATTCTTATCCTTTCGGAAAAGCGCAGTTTCCGGCTTTGACAGACTATGCTGACGGGATCGATACCATTGCTTTCTTGCTTCGCTTGAATGGATAAAAGGGCGGGTTTTTGGAAGTTAAAACGATGGAAAGAAAAAAAATGAAAAAAGTTTGGGATAATTCATTTAAAGACTGTAATTTTGCAGCCCTTAAATTATAAGCCAAATTGTAGCGATGAAAAAAGACATTCACCCAAAGAATTACCGCTTAGTTGTTTTTAAAGACATGTCGAATGATTATAGTTTTATCTCGCGTTCGACGATTAACTCCAAAGATACCATTGTATGGGACGACGGAAATGAATACCCGCTTGTTAAACTTGAGATTTCACATACATCACACCCTTTTTACACAGGTAAGATGAAGCTCGTTGACTCAGCCGGACGTGTTGATAAGTTTAAAAACAGGTACAAAAAGCATTATGATCAAAAAGCCAAATAGGCTCAGATATAGTATTTGATGCCCTTTCCTGATCAGGTGAGGGCTTTTTTTTGTAATTGAAAATATTTTTGGCAGTAGGCTTTAAATAGCTTTAAAGTAAGTATATTTGTTCAGTAACCTTAAATACGATTACCGACCATGAATTATATCCTTTTCGACAGTACATTCAGAAATAATCTGCTTCCCTTAACCTTCACACGTCCTGTGGCTGACCTTCGTATCGGGATATTAACGATTCGTGAAAAGTGGGAGCTTATGCTTAAGGAGAAAACCTCCTCCTTGACCGAACCCTATTTGGCAGAGAAATTCCCTTTGGTTAAAGCTGAATCCAATATACTGATCAATGGGGCTGTTTGCCCAACAGCTGAGTTGGTTGAGCAGGTAATAAAACTCAAATCAGGTGAAACCCTGGTAAAGGGCGACAGCGTGATTGCCATGTGCCTCAAAGCTGATTCACTGGATAGCTTTGGCAGCGAAACAAGTGATGATATTGCAACGATCAGCACGGAGATTGATTTTATAAAGGTTGAAAATACCTGGGATTTATTTCATTATAACGATCGTGCCATTCGGGAAGATTTTGCTCTGCTCACCAAAGGCAGGAAGTCGCAAAAACTCAGTGCGACCAATCGTGTTGTTAGTCCCGAGAATATCTTCATAGAAGAAGGTGCGGTTGTTGAATTTGCTATTATCAATGCTTCCACAGGACCTGTTTATATTGGCAGAAATGCCGAAATAATGGAAGGCAGCAAGGTAAGAGGTCCGTTTGCCTTGTGCGACCATGCCGTGCTCAAAATGGATGCGAAAATATACGGAGCTACTACCATAGGCCCTTATTCAAAAGTTGGGGGAGAGGTTAATAACTCAGTTATTTTGGGCTTTTCAAATAAAGCACATGATGGTTTTCTGGGTCATTCGGTGTTGGGCGAATGGTGTAATTTGGGAGCAGATACCAATACCTCTAACCTAAAAAATACCTACGAAGAAGTGAAGCTGTGGTCCTATGCCGAAGATGCTTTTGTTGCTACCGGACTTCAGTTTTGTGGATTGATAATGGGCGATCATTCCAAATCCGGAATTAATACCATGTTTAATACAGGAACTGTTGTCGGGGTAAATGCAAATATTTATGGAGCCGGATACCAGCGGAATTTTGTTCCATCTTTTTCGTGGGGAGGCACACATGGGTATGCCGATTTTGATCTGAAAAAGGCCGTAAAAATCGCGGAGGTAGTATATGCCCGAAGGGGAAAAGCGTTTGATAGGATAGAATCTTCCATTTTGAAAGAGATCTACAGCCTCACTCACAAAAACCGCAGAGCCTGATTAATCACTGGCATATTTCTTGACCTGTAATGAGGAAAATAAAGCATCAATATGATTATGGTGACCTCTGTTACAGATCGTTAACAAATTTATTGATGAGCGTTTTTGCTAACAGAATGATGCAAAAACGCTTTTTATGCTGTACAAAGTGCCAAAATGTCTGAAAATCAAATATGGAAAAATTATTCAATAAAACAAGCTTTCAATTAACTGATTTACTTGAGTCTGATGCAGAATTTATTCCCCTGCTCTCGCCCGAAGATGAAAAACAGATGAATGCTGAAGAGCTGCCCGAGGAGCTGGCTATCCTGCCTCTGCGTAATGCGGTTTTGTTTCCAGGCGTGGTGATTCCTATCACAGTGGGCCGGGATAAATCAATAAGATTAGTGAAGGAAGCTTACCGCAATGAGCGTATTATCGGTGTGGTGTCGCAAAAGAATCCCGGCATCGAAGATCCCTCATTTACTGATCTGAATACCGTGGGTACGGTGGCACGAATCCTGAAAACACTACAAATGCCCGATGGAAATACAACCGTTATCATTCAGGGAATGAAGCGTTTTCGTTTGCTTGAAATGGTTCAGGAAACACCTTATTTTAAAGCACGAACAGGTGCATTTGAAGAAGTGATCGAATTGCCAAAAGATCGTCAGTTTCAGGCACTCATTCAGTCGCTAAAGGATTTGTCGTTGCAAATAATTCAAAAATCCCCGCATATTCCTTCCGAGGCTTCTTTTGCCATCAAAAATATCGAATCGCCTGTTTTTTTGATAAATTTTGTTTCGAGCAACCTCAATATTGATGTAGTAGAAAAGCAAAAATTACTTGAGGTTAAGAATATGGTCGAACGGGCGAATACTGTTTTAGCTGCCTTAACGAAGGAACTTCAACTGCTCGACCTGAAGAATCAAATACAGAACAAGGTAAAGATAGACCTTGATAAACAGCAACGTGATTATTTTTTGAATCAGCAACTCAAGACCATACAGGAAGAATTGGGTGGATCGCCAAATGAGTTGGATATTCGCGAGTTAAAAGCAAAAGCTGAAAAGAAGAAATGGTCAAAACAGGTAAAGGATGTATTTGAACGGGAGCTGACAAAATTGCAGCGCATGAATCCGCAAGCTGCGGAGTACGGCATTCAGCATAATTACCTCGATTATCTGGTCGAACTGCCCTGGAATGAATATACCACGGATAACCTGGATCTGAAGAATGCACAAAAAGTGCTCGACAACGATCATTTTGGCCTTGACAAGGTGAAGGAAAGAATCATTGAATATCTTGCGATATTAAAGATTAAACAGGATATGAAATCTCCGATTCTTTGTCTGGTAGGGCCTCCCGGAGTGGGGAAAACATCCCTGGGCAAATCAATAGCTTCTGCACTTAACCGGAAATATATCCGCATGTCGCTGGGTGGCCTGCGCGATGAAGCGGAACTTCGCGGACACCGCAAGACCTATATCGGAGCTATGCCGGGACGTATTATCCAAAACCTGAGGAAAGCAAAATCCTCAAACCCTGTTTACGTCCTGGACGAGATAGATAAGGTTAGCGGAAACACTATAAATGGTGATCCACAGGCTGCTTTGCTCGAAGTGCTAGATCCGGAGCAAAACACCAGCTTTTACGATAATTTTTTAGAACTGGAATACGACCTCTCCAGGGTGATGTTTATCGCCACCGCCAATACCCTGAGCAGCGTGCATCCCGCTTTGCGCGATCGCATGGAAGTGATCGATTTGAGTGGTTATCTGATTGAGGAAAAAATTGAAATAGCCAAAAAACATCTGATCCCCAAGCAGATGAAGGAACATGGCTTGAAATCAAAACAGATTTCATTCTCAAAAAAAATAACTGAGGATATCATTGAGCATTATACCCGTGAAGCCGGCGTAAGGACATTAGAACGACAACTGGCTCGAATCATACGCAACAAAGCCAAATTCATCGCTATGGACGAGGCATACAATGTTAAGGTAAGCAAGGAAGACCTTGAAAAAGTGCTTGGTATTGGTCGTTTTCAGCGCGAGAAAGTGATGCAGCACGATGTGCCTGGCGTTGCTACGGGCTTGGCCTGGACGCCTGTTGGAGGTGAGATTTTGTTTATCGAAGTGAGCCTCAGTCGAGGAAAAGGCAATCTTAAGCTCACCGGAAATCTGGGTGATGTGATGAAAGAATCAGCCAGCATTGCTTATGAGTTTATCAAGTCTCACGCTTCTGACTTTGATATTGACCCTGAAGTTTTCGACAAATGGAACGTACATATTCATGTGCCGGAAGGTGCAACACCAAAAGACGGTCCTTCGGCAGGGATTACCATGCTCACGGCACTTACCTCGGCCTTTACTCAACGAATCGTACGTTCGAAACTGGCCATGACAGGCGAGATTACATTGCGTGGCAAAGTATTACCGGTAGGAGGGATCAAGGAAAAAATCCTGGCTGCCAAGCGTAGTAGTATCACGGATATAATTTTATCGGAGGAAAACAGAAATGACTTCAATGAAATTCCTGAAGAATATATCAAAGGAATTGAATTTCATTTCGTTAAGAAAATGACAGAAGTGCTTAATTTAGCACTGTTGGATCAAAAAATTAAGCAAGCTCTCATTCTGTAAAGTGAACAATTGATGCAAAATATTGTCTATTGCAGATGGCAGCTTTTGTGTGATCTGCGATCAAAGAATTGAAAAATATGTCGAAAAATATCCTAATCATTCACGGTCATCCCGTGAATGATTCTTTTATAGATCAGTTACAACAGGTATATATCGAAGCTGCATCAGCCAAAGGTGCCAGTATCAGACAACTGGTTTTGAGGGAGTTGAATTACGAAATAAATTTTCGTGAGGGTTACCGCGGGAATCAGGAACTGGAACCTGATCTGGTTGCAGCACAAGAGGATATTAGCTGGGCTGATCATCTGGTGTTTTTTTATCCAAACTGGTGGGGAACCTATCCTGCATTACTTAAAGGTTTTATTGACAGAACCTTTCTTCCTGACTTTGCTTTTCGTTATAAACGTGGACGCACAAATCCTGACAGATTACTGAAAGGAAAGACTGCCCGTTTGATCGTTACGATGGATTCGCCCAAATGGTATTATTATTTGGTGCAGTTTGCGCCTGGTCATCATGCTATGCGCAAAGGCTTATTGCATTTTGTTGGGATTAAGCCTGTTAAAATCACAACGCTGGGATTGCTTCGAAAAGCAGACGAAAGTCGAAGAGCTACCTGGTTGAAGATGATGAAAAAAATGGGCGATCGGCTTTGTTAGTTTTAGCATTTGAATTCATACAGCTATCTTTGTCCCTGATATAGCTGCTCATGCAAAATCTGAGGTTTTTAGTATTTCTTTTGATGCTTGTTTCTTTGTTATCCTGCACAGTACGTCAGGATACCGAAGAAAAGCGAAAGATTTTCAGATATAATGAATCTGCCGGGATTACCACACTTGATCCTGCCTTTGCACGCGATTTGCCTCATATCTGGGTTTGCAACCAGCTATATGACGGCCTAGTAAGTCTGGACGAGAAACTTGAGATAAGACCGGCTATTGCCAAAAGATGGTCTGTTTCGGAGGACGGACTAACATATACTTTTTGGCTCAGAAAGGATGTATGGTTTCAGAAAAATTCTGTTTTTAAGGAGAAAACAAGGAAAGTAAATGCTCAGGATGTGATTTTCAGTTTCAACAGAATCATAAATCCATCCCTTGCTTCGCCTGGAAGCTGGATTTTTAACAGCGTAGAACGCTATGGCGATCAATTGGCCATTAAAGCACTTAGCGATAGTGTAGTACAAATTAAATTATCCCAGGCTTTCCCTCCGTTTCTTGGAATGTTGAGCATGGCGTATGCCTCAATTCTGCCGAAGGAGGCATTTGATGAACGGGAATTAAAATTCAACGGGCAGGCTGTTGGAACCGGTCCGTTTCAGTTTCAGCTGTGGAAAGAAGGAGTAAAGCTTGTATTGCGCCGTAATCCAACTTATTTCATGGTAGAGGAGGGCAGGCAATTACCCTTGATTGATGCTGTTTCGATAAATTTCCTGGCAGATAAACAGATTGCTTTCATGCAGTTTATCAAAGGTAAGCTGGATTTTATGTCGGGGATAGATGCCCGCTACAAGGATGAATTACTTAGCAAAGATGGAAAATTGAAGAAAAAATATGCAGATCAGATCTACCTGCTGCGCGAGCCTTATTTAAACACAGAATACCTTGGGTTTTTTATAAACAGAAACTGGAGTGATAAAGAAGCAACACGACAACTGGCCTTGCGAAAAGCCGTAAATTATGCGATTGACAGGGAAAAGATGTTGAAGTTTCTGCGTAATGGCACCGGAAAAGCCGGTCACGCAGGGATGATTCCATTTGGACTACCGGGTCATGCAAAATCAGCGGACATTGGTTACACTTATCAGCCTGACAGCGTTAAGTCGTTGATAATGAAACATAAATTAGTTGAACTGCCAATCACTTTAAGCACAACGGCCGATTATCTTGATCTTTCCAAATTTGTGCAGTCTTCATTAAAAGATTTTGGGTTAAGTGCCAGCCTCGAAGTGCTTCCGGCCGCCAATATGCGTCAGTTTCGCGCCAATGGCAGTCTTCCTTTTTTCAGGGCTTCGTGGGTTGGTGATTATCCTGATGCAGAGAATTATTTATCCCTTTTTTATGGCCCCAATGCTTCACCAAATGGTCCAAATTATACTCATTTTAGTTCGGAAGAGTTTGATAGACTTTATGAACAAAGTATGCGTATTACTAATGATTCCATCCGATTTTCACTCTATAAAGCCATGGATAGTTTGATCATGCAGGAAGCTCCGGTAGTGGTGCTGTTTTATGATGAGGTATTGCGTTTTGTTCAAAAGAATATTCAAGGCCTGGGTAGTAACCCTGTTAACCTTTTGGATTTGAGGCGGGTGGATATTTCACCATAAATATGCAATCAATTTTGTTTACATTGACAACTTGTCTGATCGTCTGATTAACTTCAGCGGGGATTATCGAAAGTATTAAATATCAGTAAATATGCCTGTAAAAGCATGTAAATCATAAGGGGATTTTTTGTAACTTTGCACCCAATTTTTTAGAATTAAATGATATGATCAACATAACACTGCCAGACAATTCTGTTCATCAATATGATGTAGGTGTTACGGCCCTCGAAATTGCCAAAAACATAAGTGAAGGTTTAGCCCGTAATGTATTATCTGCCAAGGTAAACGGTGAAATATGGGATGCAACGCGTCCAATCACGCAGGATGCCAAAGTGCAGTTACTTACCTGGAATGATACTGGCGGAAAAGCAACCATGTGGCATTCGTCGGCACATCTGATGGCCGAAGCCATTGAGCAGCTTTATCCCGGCGTTAAGTTTGGCATCGGGCCCGATATTGAAAATGGTTTCTATTACGACATTGATACTGGGAACACTACGCTTACAGATGCTGATCTGGCTGAGATAGAAAAGCGTATGCTCGAGCTTGCCCGCGAAAAACAACAGTTTCAACGGGTTGAAGTTTCGAAGCAGCAGGCACTTGATTATTTTGGAAAGAAAGGCGACGAGTATAAGTTGGAGTTGATAAGCGAGTTGAATGATGGGGAAATAACTTTTTACAAAAGCGGAACTTTCACCGACCTTTGCCGCGGACCTCATCTGCCGGATACAGGTTTTATCAAATCGGTTAAGCTGTTGAGCATAGCCGGTGCGTATTGGCGTGGCGATGAAAAACGCAAACAGCTGACGCGGATTTATGGGATTACTTTTCCAAAGAAAAAAGAATTGGATGAGTACCTCGAAATGCTCGAAGAAGCTAAAAAGAGAGATCATCGTAAGTTGGGGAAAGAGCTGGATTTATTTACTTTTTCGCAGAAAGTGGGTGCCGGCCTGCCCTTGTGGTTGCCCAAAGGGGCCCAACTACGTGAAAGACTGGAGCAATACCTGAAGAAAGTTCAGAAAGAGGCTGGCTATCAGCCTGTGATCACGCCTCATATCGGGAATGTGAATTTGTACAAAACTTCCGGACATTACGATAAATACGGAGAAGATTCGTTCCGTCCGATCACAACACCTGTGGAAGGAGAGGAGTTTTTTCTGAAACCGATGAACTGCCCGCATCACTGCGAGATATTTAATGCCAGGCCACACTCTTATAAGGACTTACCTATTCGTTATGCTGAATTTGGAACCGTATATCGTTACGAGCAAAGCGGCGAACTTCATGGCTTGACGCGGGTGAGAGGTTTTACACAGGATGATGCACATATTTTCTGTACGCCTGATCAAATCAAAACAGAATTTAAAAGCGTGATCAAGATTATCATGCGAATCTTTAAAGCACTTGATTTCAATGATTTCATCACTCAGATATCCTTACGCGACACCAATAATCCGGAGAAATATATCGGTTCGGATGAGAACTGGGAAAAAGCCGAACAGGCAATTATTGAAGTAGCTGAGGAAGAGGGACTTGATGCCATAACAGAATATGGTGAAGCAGCTTTTTATGGCCCGAAGATGGATTTTATGGTAAAGGATGCTTTGGGAAGAAAATGGCAGCTGGGGACTATACAGGTTGATTATAACCTGCCTGAGCGTTTTGATTTAACTTATGTGGGTGCTGATAATGAAAAACACAGGCCGGTAATGATTCATCGGGCACCTTTTGGTTCGCTCGAGCGTTTTGTTGCAGTTTTGGTTGAGCATTGTGGGGGCAATTTCCCGCTTTGGTTAAGTCCTGAGCAGGCTATCATATTGCCAATCAGCGAAAAGTATCAAAATTATGCCGAAAAAGTTTTACAGTTTCTAAATAATTCCGATATTCGCGCCCTCATTGACGACAGAAATGAGAAAGTAAGTCGCAAGATCAGAGATGCGGAAGTAAAGAAAATTCCTTATATGCTTATCGTAGGCGAAAAAGAGGAAGCCGAAGAACGGTTATCTGTAAGAAAACATGGTGAGGGTGATTTAGGAATTTTTGAATTGAAGCAATTCGCAGAAATGATTGAAAAAGAAGTAACCAGGCTTCAGGGATTTGAAGCATAAATTAAATAAAAGTTTAACAAATATAGGAGACATACACTATAGCACAGTTTAGAGGAAGAAAACCACGCGTCTTTCAAAAGAAAGAAGATCCACACAAGATTAACGATCGCATCACGGCACCAATGGTTAGGGTAGTGGGCGAAAATGTTGAAAATGGGATATATCCATTACGTGAAGCGATTGCCATTGCAGAAGGACTTCAGTTGGATTTGGTTGAAATTTCACCCACAGCAAACCCACCTGTTTGCAAGGTAATTGATTACAAAAAGTTTCTTTTCGAACAGAAGAAGAAGCATAAAGAAATCAAAGCTAAATCGGCCAAAATTGTGGTTAAGGAAATAAGATTGGGGCCAAATACAGACGAGCATGACTTTCAGTTTAAACTGAAACACGCGATGAAGTTTTTGGAAGAAGGTGCAAAAGTGAAGGTGGACGTCTTTTTTAGAGGAAGGTCGATTGTTTACAAGGATCAGGGTGAGCTCGTATTGTTGCGGTTTGCCCAGGAGCTGGAGGAATATGGAAAAGTGGAACAATTGCCTAAACTTGAGGGAAAACGGATGATCATGATGATCGCTCCTAAAAAGTAAGGATTTAAATCTCATCACTATAAATACATTTTAAAGCAATGCCTAAAATGAAAACAAAATCCGGTGCAAAAAAACGGTTCAAACTAACCGGCACTGGTAAAATCAAACGGAAGCATGCTTACAAAAGTCACATTCTGACAAAGAAATCGACCAAACGTAAGCGTAATCTTACCTATTCCGGACTCGTGCACAAAGCCGACGAAAAGAATATCCGTGAAATGCTTCACTAACAGTAAATCAATTGTTTAACTTTGTCATAGCATCAAAGTTTCCGAATGAACGGAGCGCTATGGTGAAAAATTTAGAAAAATGCCTAGATCAGTAAACGCGGTTGCCGCAAGAGCAAGACGCAAAAAAATTCTCAAGAAAACAAAAGGGCAGTTCGGACGGAGGAAGAACGTTTGGACGGTTGCCAAAAACTCCTACGAAAAAGGACAACAGTATGCCTATCGCGACAGGCGAAACAAAAAACGTACTTTCCGTGCACTTTGGATTCAGCGTATCAACGCTGCTGTGCGTGAGTATGGCATGTCGTACAGTGTGTTCATGGGCAAGCTCCATGAAAATAATATCGAGTTGAGCCGTAAAGTGCTTGCCGATCTCGCACTAAACAATCCTAATGCTTTCAAAGCAATTGTAGAAAAGGTGAAATAATTAACTTATCGAAAGTTAAATTTAAAAAAGTCGGTGCTTTGCATCGGCTTTTTTATTTGATACCGTATTTCATGATTTTCCTGCTTAAAGCTTGCCAGGAAATATCAAGGAGTTGGGCCGCCTGCGATTTATTTCCTTTACATTTGTCCAATGCCTTTTTGATGAGGAATTTTTCGCTTTCCTCAAGATTGAAACTTTTTATCTGAATGGCTTCAGCTGAGTCTGAGCTGTGATTATTTAGCGGAATATCTCTGGTTGTAATCATACCATCTTCACTTAGGATGACAGCTCTTTCCAGCAGATTCCTTAGTTCACGGATATTACCCGGGAAGCTATATTCCGTTATCTTTTGAATAGCTTCCTGTGATAATCTGGGAGTTTTAATTTTCATCCGACCGGCAAAATAATTCAGGAAATAATTGATCAAAAGAGGAATATCTTCTTTTCTTTGACGGAGTGGCGGCAAGTCAATAACAAAGGTGCTTAAACGATGGTAAAGATCGCCTCTAAAAGCTTTGTTCTCAGCCATTTCTTCCAGGTTTTGGTTTGAGGCAGCAATTACTCGGATGTCAAAAGCAATTTTTTGATGGGTGCCTACCCGGCTTACCATTCTTTCTTCCAGTGCCCTGAGTAATTTGGCCTGCTGCCCAACCGGCATATCTCCAATTTCATCTAAAAAAAGTGTTCCTCCATTAGCAATTTCAAACCAGCCTGCCCGATCGTCCATAGCACCCGTAAAACTTCCTTTTTTATGTCCAAAAAACTCACTCTCGAAAAGTGAATCTGTTATAGCAGAGCAGTTTACTGCGTGAAAGAGCTTTGTTTTTCGGTTTGAAAGTAAATGAATACCGTGTGCAACCAGTTCTTTCCCCGTGCCACTTTCGCCTGTCACCAATACTGATGTTTGCTCTGATTTAGCCACTTTTTCCATCATCATCATTACTTCTTTTATGGCCTTGCTTTCCCCGATCATGGGAGCACCTGTAGATTCGTAGAGTCTTTGTGTTAAGAGGGAGATGGTTTTATCATAGCGTTGTAGCTGTCTGGAAAGGGCAACAAATCTTTCCGTGCGATGAATGGCATGTTCAATGTCGGCTAATCTGAATGGTTTTTGAAAATAATCGGTGGCACCTTTTCGCATGGCTTCAATAACACTCTGCATATCGCCATGCCCCGATATCATGATTACTTCGATGTGATTGTAATTGCTTTTAACTATTTTCAACACCTCTAAACCACTCATTTCTGGCAGTTTGATATCCAATACCATGATATCAATGCTTTCCTGTTCCAGGATTAGAAAAGCTGCAGAAGGGCGTGTGGCAGTATGAACCAGAAATTTTTTACGCTGCAAAAACTCTTCTAACTCATCACATAATCGTTTCTCGTCATCAAGAATTAAAATCGATAATTGTTCCATTCCCTTAGTTTAGGTGTTCCGGTAAAAGTATTATTATCTTTGTATGTTCATTTTCAATGCTTTCGGCCAGAATTTCTCCTTTCATTTCACGAATTATTCCATACGAAATGGATAAACCCAATCCGGTACCCTCATCAGCTTTTTTGGTTGAAAAGAAGGGGTTAAAAATATTCATCAGATTTGCCTTCGGAATGCCTATTCCATTGTCTGATACTTCAATAGTAATATGTTTGTCCTGAATATAGGAGCGTACAGCGATCATTTTTTGATAGTTATCTTTCTGTTTTTCAGCTTTTTTGTCAACTGCATACTTGGCGTTACTCAGCAGGTTCAATAAGACTTGTTCCAACTGTAAGGCATCGCCCCAGATGTGATTATGTTTGGTGTTAATGGCCAATTGAAGGTCAATGCCGTGATCGATGTACAATCTGTTTACGAAGGACAGTGTGTTATTGATTACCTGGTTTATACTAACTTTTTCAAATATAGTAGGTTTATCTCTTGAAAAAGCCCTCACGTGGTCGATAATTTTGCGAATTCGTTCGATGTCCTGAAACATCAGCTCAATTTTTTGCTGCAGGTAATCATCAGAAAGTGAGTTATTTATTTTTTCATAAAGGAGATTATCCAGACTAAGAGAAATCCCTCCCAGGGGTTGATTTATTTCATGCGCAATACCGGCCGACAGTTCACCGAGCGATTCAAGACGCGACTTTTGAAGGATCAGTTCCTGTTGTTTTTCACGTTTTTTCAGCTCCTCTTTAACACGAACTTCAAGATTTTGATTCAGCTGTTTCAATTCTGATTCAAATAGTTTTCGAGTATGAATGTCGGTCATAAAAGTAAGAACAGCAGGTGAGTCGTCCCAATTTATCAGATTCGATTTTAATTCGACCCATTTGTAGTTGCCTTTTATGTCAATAATTTGAATATCATACGATTCAGGAATTTCCTCACCTCTTAAACGTTTGAAATGATTCTCCATCACTTTCTCTCGATAGTCGGGATGAATAAAATCAGTAAATATCTTACCAATCACATGTTTTGGAAAATAACCCGTAAGCTCATAGGCTTTGGGATTAATAAACTGAATTCGCCCGTTCGCAGTCAGAAAAATGGCATCATTGGCATTTTCAAAAATCAGCCTGTATTTTTCTTCACTTTCGCGAAGCAATTCTTCGGCATACTTGCGTTCGGCAATTTCAGATTCCAAATCGCGGGTACGATCCATAACCCGCATTTCGAGCTGGACATTGAGTTGGAGCAGCTCTAGTTCGATTTTGGACCGGTAGATGGCAGCACCCAGAATGTTTGCTGCGGCAATCAGGCTATTTGATTCCACCACAGACCAGTTGCGTGGATTCTCGCAATCATCAAAACCAATAAATCCAAACCATTGTTCCTTTACGAAGATAGGGACAGCCATCACCGAAATAATCTGCTGGGGTTTAAGAACTTCCTGCTCTTCAATTGGAAAATCATCTATAAGACCATAGAGCAACTTTCGTTTCGAAAGGGTTTCTGCCCAACGCCTGAACTCGTCACTGGTGGTATCCACTTCCTGAAGCTTGTCATTGTTCATCTGTGGTGTAGTTTTATTATCTACCCATTCAAATTTCTGATGGGTGTAGAGGGTCATATTCTTTTCGACATTTTCAAATATGTAAACCCTGCTAACCTGAGTAGCACGCCCAAGCTTCTCGAGTACTTTTTGCACTGAAAAATCGTTGTAGCCTTCGTTCAACAACACTTCAGCAGCATCACTAACGGCTTGTAAGATGGCCTCATTGCGTAGCAAAGCCTGCTCTGCCTGTTTGCGTTTGCGCTCTTCTTCGAGCATGTTTTTTCGAAGTAGAATTTCCTGAGCCTGGTCGTTTACAACTCTCAGTAATTTGTTGTTATCCACAGGTTTAAGCAGGAAATTATTTACTCCATTCTCGATGGCACGCAAAAAATAATGTGACTCACCATATGCCGACATGATGACGATACGTGCTTCCGAATCGAGGCGTTTTATTTTTCGCACCATATCAAGCCCGTTCATCAAGGGCATCTTGATATCGGTGATGACCAGATCAGGTTTCAGTTGCTGAAACAGATCATAACCTTCAAGACCATTCTCTGCAAATTCGAGCTTTTTTACACTGTCTTTGAGAAGTTTATGATAGATAGTCCGCAGGATTTTTTCATCCTCGACAATAAGTACTGATATATCCCATACTTTCATAAGCTGTTAGCTAGAGCAGACGAATTTAATCAAATTTCTTTTCACCTGCCAATATGGAAGTTCGAAGGTGATTTTCGTCAGGTGGTATTGGGCACGACCATCGGTAATCGTAGGCACAATAAGGATTGTAAGCCTTGTTAAAATCCAACTGAATGCTATCAGATTCGGGTATCGCGATGTCAAGGTATCGTCCACCGCCATAGGTTGTTACTCCATTTGTGAAATCCTTGAAAGGTATAAATAAACCTTTATAAGTACTGTCTTTTTCGAGAATATCCATGTTTTGGTAGGCAGTCAACGCATGAACCGTATCCATATGTGTAAATTGAATTAGCCCATATTTGCGATAAACCGGTAAGCGATCGGTGGTTGTGGGCATAGTAAATGTAGATGCTGCAATTTGTTTGGTAAACCTGGCGTGTTTTCGGAAATTGGTGTCCGTATCGAAATAATCAAGCCCTTTGAAGGCAGAGATTGCTTCTGTTGCAAGTGGAGTGGTTTCCTGATCCTTAAAATACCGGTCTTTTCTATAGCGTTCGTCCTGAATTTGATCCAGATAAAGCCCTAACCTGATTTCTTGTTTAACTTTTTGAGGTTCAGCTCTAAAGAAAATACGTGCATAAAAATACGAAATCAACTCACTAAAAACCGTTCTGAAGCCTCTGCTGGTTGTGTACCACCGATTAGCTTCGAAACTATCATCCTCCACGACTATCAATCCCTGAATGCGATCTTCAAATACTTTTTCAAACATGAGATATGACCTCCGGGCGTGGGCACCCATAGTGAAGAGATCAAAACTTTCTTCACCCAGATTAAACTCATCCCATCTCATTTGGAGGGCAATAGCAGTGGCATAAGTGCGGTCGCGTAATATCGTATTGGGAATATGGACGGTATAGATGCTATCGGCAAAATGCATTTCGCGAAGGCTGCCGGCAGAGGCATCTGCCATATTACTAAAAGGTGAACTGTAGCTCCATTGTGTTATTGGTATTCCGGTGATGATCAATGCCTTATAATTATTTTCATAATAAAATGCCATAGCCTCTTTAAGGCCATTGTCAGGAAGCCAGCCTTCTACAACCAACACTTTTGACTGACCGGCTTTTTCATGGCTCAGAAATGGATAGGTTCCTTTTAGCAACAACCAACAAGCAATTAAAAAAAGTAAAATCAATATCAGCCATCCCCAAAGGGTTGGGAGTAAAACGGTTTTTTGTCTTAATAATTTAAATGGCATAGCAAGCAATTGAAGCTGCAAGATAGTAATTTTCTGATTCGAAAATTGCTGTATTTTTGCGTCAAAACATGACACAATCATATCATCATATCCGGCAAAACTATGGCAAATCGGGACTTGTTGAAAAAGACATGCCTGAGAATCCGTTTGTGTTGTTTCAGTATTGGTTTGATCAGGCACTTAAGGACGAACTACCGGATGCCAATGCCCTGGTGCTTTCGACTGTTTATCAGAACCGACCGTCGTCGCGTATTGTGTTGTTAAAGGCTGTGGAACAGGATTCTCTCGTATTTTTTACAAATTACAACAGCCGCAAAGGACGTGAGATAGAAAATAATCCGCAGGCTTCCATCTTGTTTTTTTGGCCTCAGCACGAAAGACAGATCAGGATAGAAGGGCAGGTCGAAAGAATTTCTGATGAGCAGTCCGAAAGTTATTTTGTTTCCAGACCTCTTGAAAGTCAGGCCGCAGCAATAGCTTCTGAACAGAGCGAAAAGATAAAAGATAAAACAGCACTGATTCGCAGCTATGAGCACCTTTTGAAGCATGTAGAACTGATCAGGCGACCAGCACATTGGGGTGGATATCAGCTGAAACCTGATTATTTTGAGTTTTGGCAGGGCGGAACCCATCGGTTGCACGACCGTATCATCTATGAAAAATTAATGCAAAAATGGCAGATCAGCCGTTTGTCGCCTTAAATTAATTGGGACGTAAAGGCTTTACATCTACTTTTTTTTCGGGAGATTTTACCTTGATCTCACTTTTTGCTGCCAGTTCATTCATTTCCTTTACAAAAGTCTGAATAGCAGCATCATCAAAACCTTTTTCTTTTGCAGCCTCTTCTAAAGTTCCCCATATTGATTCTCCACAGGCAATGCAACGAATTCCCTTTTCCATCAGGTATTTTACGGAGAAGGGAAAGTTGGTTACCAGTGCTTCAATTTCAATGTCTTTGTGAATCATAAGTGCGTTTTTTTTAAATTATCAAGAACCCTGCCTTCTTGTATTTTTAGTAAACTTTGTAAATTCGGGGCTGAAATATGACAGGCTGACAGCTTATTTAAAACTTTCGAAAAGATGCAACAGCAAGAACAGATTCTCGTGGTAATGGTCATTTACCTGAGTTTATTGATTTTCTGGGGAATATATCAAGGCCGAAAGGTAAAGAGCAATCAGGATTATGCCATTGCAGGCAGAAAGCTGCCCGGATGGGTTGCAGCTTTATCTGAGCGTGCAACAGGCGAAAGCAGCTGGGCTTTGCTTGGATTGCCCGGAGCGGCTTATGCCATGGGATTGACAGAGATTTGGACAGCAGTAGGTTGTGTGGTAGGGATTGTCGTTGCCTGGGCTTTGATTTCGTGGCGTTTGCGAGATGAGGCCGAGAAATATAACATCACAACCTACACCGATTTTTTGGCTGGAAAACATGCCGAAACAGCCAGGTGGATCAGGGCTTCGGCCAGTGCCACCATTGTTTTCTTTTTTTTCTTTTATGTTGGTGCTCAGTTTTTGGGTGGAGGTAAAACGCTCTTTACGATGTTTGGTATCAAACCGGAAATCGGGATGTTGTTAACAGCTGCCATCATCGTGCCTTATACGATATATGGAGGTTTCAGAAGTGTTGTTTATACCGATGTAATACAGGCAATCGTGATGATTGTAGCGTTGGTTGTCGGGCCGATAGTAGGCTTGATGTATTTGAGTAATCATCCTGAAACATTCGCTTCAGGCATAGGTGAGGCACTCGAAAAGGCTGGTCCTTCCTATATGTCGCTCGTTAATTGCACAAGTGGATTTGCAGCCGGAGTGATAATTGTGGGTGGCTTTTCCTGGTTTTTTGGATATTTGGGCGGACAGCCCCAGTTGGCAATGCGTTTTATGGCTATTTCGGATATGAGGCAGGCCCGCAAAGCCAGGAATGTTGGCATCGTATGGACCTTGGTAGCCTATATTGGTGCATTGATGATAGGGTGGATTGGCCTGGCCATTTTTGGCCCGACAGGCCTGGAAGATCAGGAATATGTGATGCCGGCAGTGATGCTGAGGATTTTTCCACCTGTGATCGCTTCTATCCTCATCACTGGAGCCATCGCAGCGATGATTTCAACAGCGGATTCCTTATTGATATTGAGCGCAACAGAATTCAGTGAAAATATTTTAAGGCCACTTCTCAATAAATTCAGACTGGCCGATTCAGCCGCACTGCTACAGAGCAGAATGGTGACAGCTATGCTTGCGGTGGTTGCCCTGGCACTTGCTTATGTGATTGAGGCAGAGCTCATTTTTTCGTTGGTGAGTTATGTTTGGGCCGGAATTGGCGGTACATTTTCAGTTGTTGTACTACTCACGCTGATGTGGCCAAAATATCACGGACGGGCAGTAGTTCTTACCATTGTTTCCGGACTTTTATTTACCATCCTCTGGATAAGTACCGGAATGGAACAATACATTACCGCACGTTTATTAACCTTTTTTGTGGCCTTGTTGGTGGCGATAGTATCAACCCATCTGATTCCTAAAAACAAAGCTAAGGTCAGGCCTGATGTTGCGGACGTAACAAGTCATTGATTGTTTTCACAGGGTTAAAAGTAATGATCGGTGTTTCGACAAAAACAGTAATCCAATCGGCCATGGCACCATTCCACAATCCGGGCAATTCAAGGGCTTTTAGTTCGCGTCCATCCTTTGATTTGATAGAAATAAATCCGGTATGTGGATCAACGAATTGTCTGAGGTCAAATTTGTTACCTCTGAAATCGTGTGTGGCGCAAACCAAATCAACCGGATTAAAATGGGTTGCCTGCTCGACGATTTTCATTTGTGTTATATCATTTTTATCAATCTGTGATGACTCAACGATTTGAAGGGAGACTTCACCAATTTCATTTTCTACCCAGAAAGGACCTCCTCCCGGTTCGCCTTCATTTTTAACCATTCCGCAAACGCGTATGGGTCGGTTAAGCATGGTGAACAGGAAGTCAATTTTTTCCATTTCGTCAAAACCATAAAAGGCGTCCGGAATTTCTATCATAAACGATTTTTGAGCCAGGGCAGCCATTTTGTCCAGTTCTTCCAGTGTCAGGTTGCCATCGTCGAGTTTTTCTAGCATTTCAAAAATCATCATCTGAATTTTCATTAGTAATCCACCAATGGCTTTTTTGTATTGGTAGGTAGGTTCCCGAAGCGAATCAGGAACAATATTATCTATGTTTTTGATAAAAATTATTTCTTCATGCAAGTCATTCAGATTCTCGATAAGCGCACCATGTCCGCCCGGACGGAAAAGCAAGCTGCCATCTGCATTTCTGAAAGGCTCGTTATCGTGATCCACAGCAACAGTATCGGTCGAAGGCTTTTGTTCTGAGAAAGTAATATCAAATTTAACCCCAAACTGCTTTTCATACTTGGGCAAAACGCTTTGAATCGCATCTTCGAAAGCAGTTTTATGTTCCGGTGAATTGGTAAAATGCACACGTGCAGTTTGTTTTGGATCGCAGCTATAATGCACAGCTTCGATCAGGTGTTCTTCCATGGCCAGCCGGTTACCATCCTGATATCGATGAAAGCGCAACAAAGCTTTAGGAAGAGCACCGTAATTCAAACCTGAACCGGTTAATAAATATTTCAAAATTGTAACATAATCCTCATCCTGAATTAGTTTCTCAATGTCAAGTCCATCGTCACTCATTTTTCGAGCCAGATCGGGGTAGAAGGCAAAATCTTTAAGGTGAGTAAGGCAATAGGCAATGCTATTTGGGTTGCTTATTTTTTTATCAGTGAAAACAGTTTTTGATTCGGTATGCTGCTCCATGAAAGCAAACAGGTCTTTAAACATTCGGCTGGCGGCTCCCGAAGCAGGAACAAATTTTAAAATACTATAATGCTGTTGGTTTTCTTCAAAGAATGTGATCAGTTCTTTTAGCTCATTATCAGAATATTGAATAATTCCATTTTGGGTTGTTGCAGCTTGTTTCAGCTTAATGAAAGGGAAACCATTTTTAAATTGATTAATTTGGTTGAGCAGTTGAGCTTCTGAGATTCCTTTTTTTCTTAGGAGTTCGTGGTCAGTCGGGCTAAGTTGGAGTGTCATGATGGGTTATGTTTTTGATTGTAAAATTAAGGAAAAGGGACAAACAAAAAATACCAAAACGAAAGAACAAAAGCTTTGGAGAAATAAAATTTATATTACTTTTGCAAAACTTTTAGCCCAGGTGGCGGAATTGGTAGA
>DJWN01000073.1 GCA_002440975.1 Bacteroidales bacterium UBA6229 | reverse complement strand
TACTAAAATGATTAATGATAAATCATAACAGATTGTTTTTATACAACTTAAAAAACGTATCAGTAAGCTCAATTGCTAAAAAGCTCTTTTGCTGCTTTGAGTGCTGCTGCAGTTACGTTGTCGCTACTGAGCATTTTGGCCACTTCCAGATAACGCTCTTCGGAGGTTAGCTTTTTAATCACAGATTGTGCCCTTTCGGTTTCTTCCATTTTGAATACATGGAAATGATGATCAGCCTTAGCTGCAATTTGCGGCAAATGAGTAATACTGATCAATTGCATCTCTTGCGACATCTGCTTCAACACCTTAGCCAATTTTGCAGCCACCTCGCCGGAAACTCCTGTATCAATCTCATCAAAGATCAAGGTTGGTATCATCCCGGTGTGCGAGAGTTTATATTTGAGGGCAAGCATCAGGCGCGACAACTCGCCTCCCGAAGCAATCTTAGCCATTTCCGCTACTTCAATACCTTTGCTGGCCGTAAATAAAAAGCTCACAACAGTTTGTCCATCCGAATGCAATTCCGCTGTTTTTTTGCATTGTAAATGAAATGTGGCATGAGGCATCCCAAGTTCCTGCAATACTTTGGTAACCTCCTGTCCGAAAGGTTTTGCGGCGGCTACTCTGCAGGTATGCAATTCTTCGGCAAGCTTGTAAAGTTCAGCTTCTAATTTTTTGTATTCCAGCCTTTTGTCTTCCAGCTTCTCTTTATCAAAGTCCATTTGATTCAGTTCGGCCTCCAGTGAAGCCTGAACCTGAAGCAAGGAAGCATAATCCCGGATATGATGCTTGTGCATCAGGTGATTAATTAAATCGAGCCGCTCCTGACAATCAACCAATTCCTGTGGATCGAAAAAGCTTTGATCTTCCAGTCTGGCCAGTTCAAAACCGATATCCTTCAGTTCGATTTGAATACTTGACACCCGTCTAATCAAATCATTAGCCTCAGGGAGAAAATTTGATAAGCGATTCAGCAGTTGACCTATTTGATTAATTTGCTGTAGAACGGGTACTTCCGAATTTTGTAAAATTTGATTTGCGGAAAAAAGTGAAGCCTTAATCTCCTCGCTATGTGAAAGTATGTGAAGCTTTTGCTCCAATTCCTGAAACTCATCCGGTTTCAGTGCAGCCTTTTCAAATTCATCAAGTTGGAAACGAATGAAATCCACTTCATTATCATATCGAACCCGATTAGTCTGGAGTTGATCTATCTCCTTTTGCAGCTGCAAAAAATATTGAAACTTCAACCGATAGGCAGAAAGTAATTTCTGATCCTTCAACAGGGCATCCAATACTCCAAGTTGATAGGCCTGATCAGTCAGAAGTAGTGAATCGTGTTGAGCATGAATATCAATCAGCTGAGAGCCAATCTGTTTAAGCTGCTGCAGGTTTACAGGCGTATCATTAACAAAGGCCCTTGATTTTCCATTCGGGCTGATTTCGCGACGAAGGATGCACTCCCTGTCATAATCCAGTATAAGCATCTCAAACAGTGGTTTCAAGCGGTCATCAGCAAGCTTAAAACCAGCTTCCACAACACATTTTTTATTCGCATCGGCCAAAACAGACACCTCAGCCCGCTTGCCTACTACCAAACCCAAGGCTCCAAGCAAAATAGATTTTCCGGCTCCAGTTTCACCGGTAATAACAGTAAAACCATGCTTAAAATCGATCTCCAGCTTTTCGATCAGAGCATAATTTGATACCAAGAGTTTCTGCAACATAATCGCTTTGGGTTTGTCGCAAAATTAAAGAAACCTGTGGATTAGAAAACTTTATTTAGGAGCAAGAATTTTCTCGTATTTGGAGGCGTTGGCCGGATCGATCTCACGCATGATATTGACGGCTTTTGTCTTTTCCTGCGGACTGCCCTGCGAAAATACATTGATAATTTCGTCTCTTTTGGCATCTAAAAACAGTTGCAACATTAATAGGTTGGGTCTGTCGCGCCAGGTCTGCTCCAGGAGTTTCAGTGTTTCACCAATTTTCACCCTGCCCTCATCCGGCTTTTCTGACATGATATCGAGGCCCAGGCGGTGATATTCATACAAAAACTGGCGCAACGGGCGATAAGCCGGATTGGTCATATTCTCGACCAGCCAGTATCTGTTTCTGTTCCCGTCAAATGCTTTCCAGCCACGTTCTGAAGCATTTTGAGCCGCATTTACAATAGACTCTGCAACCCTGAAGAACGGATCACCACCATACAAAGAAAAGCTATCGAAATCCAGACCTAAAAAATAATAGAGATAAAAGGCAATGGTTGACGTAAGGCTTGAGGAATAACTGTTTTCAATGTAATCAAGTGGTTGCGACTCAATATACCGAAACTGAAAGCTTTCGTCAACATAATTAAAGAGTACGCTGTTGTAGGATGATTTAAAAACAGGCCGACGCAAGACAAGATTGATTGACCCTTTAAACTCATCTGAGGAGACTCGTTCCTTTACAGTAATTAGTATCGAACACTCGATTCGTTCCTGATTTTTTAAATTGACATTCGTCCATTTACGGTTGTTGATGAAATCGTAAAGTGCCTGTTGCAAGGATTCAAAAACACGCCGGTCAGTTCCCTCAATTGCTGGTGCTGTAACCCGAATATCAGCTAAAAATTCCTGGGATTTCGAATCTGGAAGACCAACTAATAGCACAAACAAAAATACCAGTAGTGATTTAGTTCTGAAAATACTTGATAATGTATTAAGCATTCGCCTGTTATTTGCCAGTTAATTCGTGAATGTATTGGATCAGATTTTGGGCTAATTCCCGTTTGGATTGCAACGCAAAATCACGCTGCCTGCCATCTTTTGTCAGGCACACAACCTTGTTTGTATCCGTTCCAAATCCTGCGCCTGCATCAGCCAATGAGTTAAGAACGATCATATCAGCCTTTTTCGTATTCAGCTTTTGTTTGGCATTTTCAAGTTCGTTGTTTGTCTCAAGGGCAAAGCCAAGCAGCAATTGATTACGCTTTTTTATCTCACCCAGTTTTTTGAGGATATCAGGATTTTTAACCAGTTTAAGCTCAATATTTTCTGCTGACTTCTTAATTTTCTTTTCTTCCGTCCTTGCCGGACGATAATCAGCCACAGCTGCACTCATCACCAGTATATCTGCTTCGGCTGCAAAAGCCAGACAAGCATCATACATCTCAGGGGCAGTTGTAACCGGAAAAACTTCAATTGAAGGGTGTTCCACACGCAGATTTGTGGGCCCCATTACCAGTTTCACCCTGGCACCTGCATTGGCAAAGGCCATTGCCAGCTCTGTACCCATTTTTCCGGTGCTGTGGTTGCCAATAAATCGCACCGGAT
Source organism: Bacteroidales bacterium UBA6229 (assembly GCA_002440975.1). Lineage (GTDB taxonomy): Bacteria > Bacteroidota > Bacteroidia > Bacteroidales > F082 > UBA5536. The sequence goes on along the minus strand of DJWN01000073.1, from coordinate 25,138 downwards.
CAATGGCTTCGTATGTTGGTCCGGCACTAATCAATATCTTTTTTCCGTCAAAAAGCAGTCTGGACTTAAAGTGTTGCCTGATCTCGAACAAAATATCTTCAGGCTCCATCATTCTACCTTCGCCGCAAAGTCCGCTGGCCAGTTCTCCGGATGTAGGAGCAAGCAGGTGATGACCTCGCTGTTTCAGCTTTTGAATATTTTGACCTGTGCTTTGATGCTGATACATATCCACATCCATTGCCGGCGCAAAAAATACAGGACATCGCACTGATAAATAAACGGTTAACAAATACTTGTCAGCAATTCCGTGAGCCATTTTGGCCAGAGTATTGGCACTGGCCGGTGCAATTAAAAAAAGGTCGGCCCAAAGGCCCAGGTCAATATGACTGTTCCAGCTTCCGGTATTTGCATCAAAGGCTTCGGATAAAACAGGGTTTTTAGCCAGGGTTGCCAAGGTTAAAGGACTAACAAAATCCCGGGCAGAATCAGTCATAACAATTTTAACCTCAGCATTTTCCTTTACGAGCATACGCACGAGCAAAGGAATTTTATAGGCTGCAATACTACCTGTGATTCCGATCAGGATTTTTTTTCCTTTTAGCATCAGCACCGATTTTAAAAATCGCTGTTTTCTTTATGTGGATTACGGAAATAGATTTCGTTGTTCAAAAACTCCTGAATGGCAATGAGGGTTGGTTTCGGCAGTCGTTCGTAGAATTTTGCGATTTCGATTTGTTCGCGATTCTCAAATACCTCCTCAAGATTGTCAGATGAAGACGCAAATTCACCAATTTTTTTATTCAACTCTTCCTTCATTTCTATAGAGATTTGATTGGCTCTTTTCGAAAGGATAGCAGTAGTTTCATAGATATTACCGGTGCCCTCATAAAAAAGGTCCTTCTGACGCGTAACTGCGGTAGTGTCTGTTTTGATTCTCTTAAAGTCCATATTTAAATTTATTGATAGGATTCTAAACGTTTTCGGGCATTTGATTCAACATCTTTTAATTCAGATAAATAATTGCTCTCCGGGTAAAGGAAAAGCAGGTTGTTGTAGGTTTCCACAGCTAATTCGTAACGCTCGCGCTTTTTCTCCGGAATGCTGTTCTCGGCAAATTCGTAATAAGCAAGTGCCATATAATGCAAAACCTTCTCACGACGTTCGGTGTCGGGATAGTTTTTCAATAGATTTTCGAATGAGGTAATGGCAGCCATGTAATCCCGCATACGGTAATACATCAGGCAAATATTAAAATCTTTAAGCTCAAGCTTTGCACGAAGATTATCAACAAGTTCATTGGCTTCTGCTACTCTTTCGCTTGTGGGATAGGTGTCAATAAACAACTGTAACTCACTGATTGCCATGTAGGTATTACTTTGATCCAGGCTATATTTTGGCGAATCAAGATAATAGCAGTAAGCACTCATATACAGGCATTCTTCTGCTCTGGGATATTGCGGATACGACTGTACATAACGTTTAAAATAATAACTCGCCACGGTATAATCTTTCAGATGATAATAGGAATAAGCCGTATAATAGCTGATGTCCTCTCCTTTTGCGGTTCCCCGATAGGCAGCCTGCAACAGATCAAACAACTCCAGTGCCCGGTTGTAGTCTTTTCGTTCAAAATAATCTACAGCAGCCTCAAACTTAGTTTCGTTATCGGTACTTTTAAGCAATTTATTATAATTGCTACATGAGCTGAGCGCAATGCCCATCAACACAAAACCAACAAAAAGCATTTTTCTAATCATGGCGCAAAAGTACATAATTTTCAATTGTAAAAATCATTTGCCTACTCAATTGATTATCATTAAAGGATTTAAAGCATTACCCCATTTACCTGTAAAATCAAAAAAAAACCAACAAAAATCAGAACTCCTTTAACGCAAAATATTAAAGCATATTGTAGGCGGGAAACCTCATTGATTTTTTGTAATTTCGCAGCTAATTTTAAAACTTAAAAGCAGTGGATCTATTTGATAAATGTACGGTAAACCTCGGACCGCTTGGGAAATATGCCGACCAGGCCGAAGGTTATTTCATGTTTCCAAAGCTCGAAGGCGAAATCAGCAACCGCATGATCTTTCATGGTAAAGAAAGACTAATCTGGAGCTTAAACAACTATCTCGGCCTTGCCAATCACCCTGAGGTGAGAAAAGCGGATGCCGAAGGAGCTGTGCAATTCGGAATGGCTTATCCTATGGGGGCTCGTATGATGTCGGGGCAAACCAAGTATCACGAACAGCTCGAAAATGAACTTGCTGCCTACGTAAAACGCGAACATGCTTACCTGCTGAATTATGGCTATCAGGGCATGTTGTCGATTATTAACTCAATCGTTGATCGCAAGGACGTAATCGTTTACGACAGCGAAGCACATGCCTGTATTATTGATGGGATGCGTTTGCATTTTGGTAAGCGTTTTGTATATCCACATAATAATATTGAAAACCTCGAAACTCAGCTCAAACGTGCCACACGACTTACAGAACAAACCGGAGGCGGAATATTAGTTATTACTGAAGGGGTATATGGCATGTCGGGTGACTTGGGAAAACTTGATCAGATAGTTGCCCTTAAATCAAAATACGATTTCAGGTTGCTGGTAGATGATGCACACGGTTTTGGAACTATGGGACCTACCGGTGCCGGAACAGACGAGCATTTTGGTGTACAAAAAGAGGTGGATCTTTACTTTGGCACTTTTGCCAAATCAATGGCAGGAATTGGTGGTTTTGTAGCTGGTGATTACAAAGTGATTAAGTATCTGATGTATAATATGCGCTCGCAGATTTTTGCCAAATCACTGCCTATGCCTATGGTTTTGGGAGCCCTAAAACGTCTGGAACTGATTCGCACACAACCCGAACACCGCGAAAACCTTTGGAAGATCGTTCATGCGCTTCAAAACGGACTTAAAGAAGCCGGGCTTGATATCGGAAACACCCAATCGCCGGTCACTCCTGTGATGCTTTATGGCGGTGTGGGAGAGGCAACTCAGATTACATACGATCTGCGCGAAAACTATAATATTTTTTGTTCGATTGTTACTTATCCGGTTGTTCCTAAAGGTGTTATACTACTCAGATTAATCCCAACCGCAGTTCATACACTCGAAGATGTTTCCTACACCATCAATGCATTTAAAGAAGTAAAACATAAACTGGAGCAAAAAGCCTATTCAACTGAAATGGCTGATATCGAAAAAGTTTAATATAGGGGGAATCCATTGTGATTCCCCTGTTTTTTACACCTATATGAACAGCCAACTCAGCCGTAAGAATTTTTGGATTATCGCGGTAAACTCAATTGCTGCATTTGTGCTCTCGTATTTGTTTATCTTTTATTTGAATCAGTTGTCGTATGTGCTTACTGCCGGCATGTACGATTATGAAATCTCGATCAATTATAACAGTTACTTTTTTCATATCGAACCCTATGAATGGACGCATGATGCTGTAGTTACGATTTTTAGTTCCGGATATCTTCTTACATTAATTTTTGGAGCACTCTCTTTACTTGCATTCTATCAGATTGTAGCAGACGCAATACCTTTTAAGGTGTTTTTCTTTTGGTTGAGCTTTCATGCCACCACTTATTTTTTTGGTGGACTGATGCTTGGAAATCTGCTTACTGATGGCATTGGACATGTTTTTAACTGGATGTATCTGGCTGATACAGTAAAAATGATCATTTCATTGATTGGTTTTTTCGGACTTCTGATCATGGCCATTTTTTCTGCGCGCCTCGTTGCATTGTCGTCCAATGCCTATTTCGACAAGTACAACGAACGTATCGCTCCCTTTTTCGTTACTGCTCAAGTTTTTGTGCCTTACCTCATCGGATCGGCTTTAATTTATATTTATTTCATCCCTGATGCACTTTTTCACGAACAGTTTGGATGGATTATCATGGGTGTTATGTTGGTATTGTTTTACCTGCGAAGCCGCTATAATGACGACCTGATGTTCGAAGAAGACGACAACCGAAGCATCCGGCCGATGCGTGTTCTGATAATTTTTACCCTGCTTTTTTATGTGGTTTCCAGGGTGATTATGCACAACAGAATTTACTTTACCTGGTAAAAAAAAGACCTGAAACAAAATTCAGGTCCCTGGCTTTTATTGTTTTCCCACTGGAATACAATCAAATTTTCAACGCAAAACAATCTTTTTTGTAAGCACCTCCCCGTGCAGGAGTTCAACTTTAAGCATATACATTCCGGCAGGCAAAGTTGAAAGGTTCAGTAATTCTAACTTGCCCGAAATTTCTTTATTCCAGACCTTATTTCCCTTCAAATCCATAAGATCAACAGCAGTCATTTCGGTTGTGCTTTGGATATTGATCATTCTATCCAAGGATGGATTTGGCCAAACCGACAGCTTCGAAATATTTTTTTCACTGAGGAAAATAGTTGAGGTACAGGACACTTGTGCTGCCCAGCCGGCTTCGGTTACAGAGCCATCTGAATGAAACTGAAAGGTTAATGCACCAAGCTCATTCGTGGCTGTCAATACACCAGGCGACGCATCTCCGCAATAGGTTCCAATAATTGGCGACATAACAGAATTTCCGTCAAAAACTTTTAACCAGTCGTACTCGCAATTGGAATGATACTCAACAGCAAAACTCTGAAAATCAACAACCACAACCGACTGATCTTCGTCAGGAAGTAAGGTCATAACAAAATCCTGATCATCACCATAATTATTATCAGCCCCACCTGCATCGTAAAACATTCCATCGCACATATGAAAGGTTCCGTTTTGCATCAGATAAACCAAATTCACATTGATTAAATCTTCCTTAACTATAGTGCTGGTTTCACCAGTATTATCAGTAATAGTCAGCTGAACATCAAAACTACCTGTTTCATTATAAACAATATTCTGGGGATTTTCTTCAGCTGATGTTCCCGGTGTTCCACCTTCAAAAAACCATTCGTAACTTACAATATTAAGTCCATACGAATCATTGAAAAAATCAACCGACTCCCCTTTAGGAATATCATAGGCACTGGCCGAAAAATCTGCAATCAAGTTTCCGGGAATTAACGCAACATCCTGAATCAGTGTTTCAAATTCTTCAAGCGTTACTAAAATTGTTTGAGGATAGTATCCTTCAGCCGAAAAGGTAATGTCCCAGCTTCCTGAATGTAAGATCCTATGATAGAAACCATCATCCAACGAGCTGTAAACCTGCGAATTATCAACATCATAGCCCGAAATTGAAACCATCGCTTCGATGGGATCACCAGAAACTGCATCTGTAATTGTTCCCTGCACGCCATACATCGCCCGCTCCAAATAACTAAGCAAGGAGGCTTTGTTATAATTCCAAAAAGCAGGTAACTGATTAGCCGGAAGTGTTTTAATATCAGATATTTCGAGCGTTACTTCCCTGCATTGTGCAAAATAATTCATATAGTCCTGCCGGCTTCCAGAGATAGAATACCAGGCATACCCATTGGTGATGCCATTATTCAGGTCGGTAAGATATCCCGAGGGACTATAAAACTGAGCTGAATCGGCATACTCCCGGCTCACCTGCACCCACCAGGCATCATCTGCATGTAATCGCGACCAGGTGTCCCAGGGATAATTAACAACCTCGGCACCCCCATGAAAATTTGCCGACATCACAAACTGAAACTGTTCGGCCAATTCCATAAAAGCCATTGTTTCAGCTTGATACGCATAGCCATCAGGATGTGGCCCGTCTTCAGGATCATGATAATTGCGGTTTAAATCAATCCCGTTAGCATTGCCCCTGATGGAGCCGTTTACGGTATGATTTCCCGAATAATATGTGCCATCCGGATTTGCCAACGGGTTAATGAAGATGTCAACATTATCCATTAAAGACGTCACCCTTGGGTCAGTACCATACTTACTCAAGAGATAATCTATCAGTCTCAACATCAACACATAACCTGTGGTTTCATCGCCATGCATACTTGAGGTGTAGAGGAATTTGGGTTTCACGGAAGCATCTCCGTTGTTGATTCTTGCCATCAAAAGTTCACGGCCACTGTTTAAGGTTCCGAAGTTAAACACCTGGCAATGTTCAGGATAGTCGTTCTCAAAATCCTGCATCAGCTGCACATAAGCCTCATATGTTGGATAAGCGTCCCATTCAAAAACCGAACGTTCGCTTTGTAAATCCGTCATGGCAACAGTTTCGAGTAAAGAAGGAGGCAGCAACAACTCAGGTTCAAAACCTAAACTTCTGAGTTGCGCAAATTGAGCTGTGTTAGCATAAGCAGTTATCCCATCCTCGTTCACTTCATCGATTGAGATCAACCTACTCAACTTCATAACCACCGAAGGATCAGTAATAACAAGTCTAAAATAAACTTCGGGGCGATCTTCATAAAGTTTCTCCAGGTTATACGACTGACTCAGTACGATCACAGGCAGGCCTATTAGTACCAGCAATACCCACATTTTGTTAAACGATTTCATTACAATGAAAAATTTGGTTTAGTCTTGGTTTGAAATATATTCTTCTTTTAATTTGGCTTTCAGCTGATTAGTGGCCTCCAGAAGTGGTAATCTGGTTGCGCTTCCACAAATACCCATAATTTCGAGTAAAGCTTTTACACCTGCAGGATTTCCTTCGGCAAAAAGCAAATTCATCCGGTCCAGCATTTGATAATGCAATCGCGAAGCTTCCTCCATCCTGCCTTCGAGTGAGAGATTGACCATTGTAGAAAACTCCTTACAAAAAGCATTTGCCGCCACCGAAATCACGCCTGCAGCCCCCAGGGCAATCATAGGAAATGTAAGCGCGTCATCGCCCGAAAGCACTGCAAAATCATCGGGTTTTTGCTGTATGATTGTCATGATTTGCTGCAAATCGCCCGAAGCTTCCTTTACACCAATAATATTTGGATGTTGTGCCAGCCTGAGACAGGTTTGAGCCGTCATATTGGCTGCTGTGCGGCCAGGAACATTATACAAAACTACAGGTACCGGACTTTTATCAGCAATGGCTTTAAAATGTTCGATTATTCCATTTTGCTGTGGTTTATTGTAATAAGGCACAACACTTAAAATACCCGAAATCCCATCAGGAACTCCCTTATCCAGCTGATCAAGAATTGCTTGCGTATTGTTACCCCCCATGCCAAGCAGCACTTTACATCGAGCCGAAGCAGCATCCAGAATTGTGTTAACAACCAGCTTCTTCTCTGCAATATTTAGCGTGGGGGCTTCGCTTGTTGTGCCAAGAGCAACCAAAAAATCAACGCCATTATCCAGGGTATGTTTTACCAACTTATTTAGTGACGCCACATCAACATTTCTGTTTGTATCAAAGGGAGTAACCAGGGCAACACCTGTTCCGTTAAAAAGATGATCAGTCATGATTTTCTCCATTTAGTTTTAAATAATAGTCCCAAAAAACACTTAATAACTCTTGTTCGTCAGCTTTATGAGACATTTTTAGCAAAAGGTCGGTAAGATCATCCGAATCTGATCTGAATCCAACCTTAAAACCTGCATTCTTACAAGCAAGCAGATAATCCCCAAGCAAATCTGAATCTATTGAAAGACCCAATAAAATATCAGCCTTTTGGGTGAGATGGTCTTTCAGTGCTTCATTTTTCAACTTCCCAAAAATAGAAAAATCCCTCTCTCCTATCAACCACGTTTGTTCTTCCGACAAATTATTTTCTACGGGCTTCGACGAAGCAACCAAAAAAACGCTTCCTGCACCCGGGAATTTCTGAGTCAAAAAATTTCTCAAATCATTCAATCTTGGAAGTTGCTTATGATCAATCAGTACAACCAGATTCTTTACCGAGTTTAAGGAAGGTAGTTGGGCATTTCTTTCACTTTTCAATCGCTTGTTAACAGCTTTTCTGATAAAAAATGCTTTGATTTGATTCACCTGGCAACAAAAATTTTAGGCTGTAAAAGTACGCTTTTTCCTTAATTGCCCGGACTGAATTCCAGATAAAAACCGGCGTTTTTTACAATACATTCAGCAGTGTTGATTTAATATGAATTTTAGGCTTGTTTAGCTGAAAAACCCAAAGAAATCCGTTAATTTGCAGAGATGAAAACTGCAACAGTAACGATTCTCGGAAGTGGTACTTCACAGGGAGTTCCGGTGATTGGATGCGGGTGCGATACCTGTAAATCTATTGATAACTATGACAAACGCCTGCGTTCGTCCATCCTGATTGAATCGGCCGAAACCACCATCGTTGTAGATACCGGACCGGATTTCAGACAGCAAATGTTGCGCGAAGAAGTAAAAAAACTTGATGCCGTATTGATCACCCATTGCCACAAAGATCATATTGCCGGTATGGATGATGTGCGTTCTTTCAATTTCCTACAAAAAAAAGCCATGCCAATCTATGCTTCGCCTGCAGATCAGAAAGTGATAAAAACGGAGTTTTCATACGCCTTTGCTGACAATAAATACCCGGGTGTTCCGTCATTTGATTTGATTGATCTGGATGAAAATCTTTTGAAGTTCAATGATTTATACATCACTCCAATCCGGGTAATGCATCGTTATATGCCGGTTTATGCGTTCAGAATTGGGAATTTTGCCTACATCACGGATGCCAACTATATTCCCGAGCCGGGATTAGAAACTCTGCAAGGCATTGAATTGCTGGTAATTGATGCGGTTCGCAAGGAAAAACACATTTCGCATTTTTCGTTAAGTGAGGCCGTTGCGATGGCACAAAAAATTGGTGTGAAACAATGCTGGTTCACACACATCAGCCATTTGATGGGCAAAGCAGCCGATGTAAATGCAGAACTTCCTTCGGGTATGCAACTGGCGTGGGATGGACTGAAAATTGAAATCCGGTATTAAACTCAAATATCACGGTTTTCGACCAGCATATAAAGATCATTTTCGAGTGGCAAATATCCCTGATCATAAACAAAGTAATAAATCCTGCCTTCTTTGGTGGTGTATGTACTGGTAAAATATTTATAATTAAACCCCAGCGAATCTAGCAATGCTTTACGCACAGTAGTTTTCCCATTGGGATTGAATCCTTTTAGAATAGCCCTGTTTCGTTTCAGGATATTATTGATGTTTCTGATCAAATTAATCTGATCGCTATTCTGATGATGATGGTAGTTATTTCGGCACGAATCGTTGCAAAACTTCTTGTCGGCCCTGCCGATAAGCACCTCTCCGCAATACAAACACTTCTTTTTCATGGACTAGTAAGTTGAAGGTTTAAAAATAACAAAACTTACACAAACAAAGACACTACCATTTTTTTAAACGATCTCCCAAATAAGAAATCACAGCACCAAAACCGTAAATTCCGGTTACAATCAGAAAGCTTGCAAATAAACGCCCCAAACCTGTAGTTGGATATAAATCACCATAACCCACAGTTGTTACAGTGATTAAACTCCACCAAAGGGTATCTTCAGCAGTTTTGATATTACCAGTTTGCCTTTCGACCAGCAAAACCATGAACGATGATAAGATGATAATGAGCACCACCAACATCACCGAGAAACCATAAAATGACTCTTTCTTCTTGGATCGTAGAAAATTGACCAGTATTGAATAGGTTCGAAAGATTCGGAGAACACGGAAAATACGCAACAAACGGGCAAACCTTAGCTCTTGAATTACAGGAACCGATGAAAGCAAGTCGATCCAGCCATAGGTTCTGAAATATTTCCAGCGATTCTCTGATCGATTGAGTTCAGCAAAAAAGTCATAGAGAAAAAAGGCGCATAAGGCATAATCATAGTAATTAAGCAATTTGTTCAGCTCAGATTCCTCAGGCAGAAAAAATGAGATTGTGAGCAAGATGATACTAACAATCGACAACAGTGCAATTACAAGTTTTGAAACTGACATAACTAAATTAATTATTTGTTAATCAATATAATACAAGCTCATCTTTTATATTTCTGATCAGATATTGGCCTGTTGGCAAATTTCCCTACGATTATTGCAATGATGATGGCAACATACAACTGACCACTGATTGCAATCAGATAGGATAATGTTTGTCCCTGGCTGTTTCCGGGTACAATATCACCAAAACCAACTGTTGCCATGCTAATAAAGCTATAATAAACAAAATCCGTAAAATCGGGTTGATTGATATATGCCGGGAAATGGAATGTATTGGCATCGATAACAAAAAACAGCTGCGCCAAATAACCACCCACAATTCCCATCAAAAGATAAATATTGACCGCAGCCAGCAAAACATTGGCACGAACGTAGGTAGCTCCGGCCAGGTATTTTGCCAGCGAAAAAACCACAAAACCAAAAAAGAGAATCATGGCCACCAACCTCAGCTCTTTCAGCAGATGAATACTAATTCCGGCAGGTTCGAGCCAGGTAACTACGATAAGCAAAGCAACAGTTATATACCTGAAAAACTTATTTTTAGTGCCACTTTGAGTTGCCACGATCATACTCTGAACAAAAAGAAAACTCAGACACAAAAAGAAAAACAACTCACTGAAAGTTGAATCATTCAGAAAGCCGGGGATAAAGAGCACCAGCAAACTTGCAACCAACAACAGGACAAACCTCCGCTTCCGAATTTGTGTCCGGATGTGATGAGCAAGAATTTTATGGTGCCTGAAACTCACTTTACCATGCTCCTCCAAGTGCTTTAAAAAGCTTTACGTATGCATGAAGCAGGTTTTGTTTATTCTGAACAATGGCAAGTTCTGTAGCAAACAGAACCCGCTCTGCATCAAGCAACTCCAGGTAACTTGTCATCCCACCGTTATATCTTTCGCGGGCAAGCTCATCGGCTATGCGTGCAGCATCAAGTTGTATTTGGCGATGCAACAGTTGGTTGCGCAGACTTTCTATTTCATCCAACACATCTTTCACCTCAAAAAATGCCTGTATCACAATTTGCCCGTAATTGGCCTGCATCTCCTCTATTTTTTTCTTTTCAAGCTCGGCTTTCCGTTTCAAATGACCAAAGTGAAATACCGGGCCAAACAAATTTGCTCCGATAGACCAGGCTGGATTGCCATTGAAAAGATCATTAAGTTCAGTACTCGCCACACCACCTGACATCGTAAGGCTTATTGCCGGGAACCTAAGACTTTGCGCTATTCCGGCGGCAGCATATTGTGCAATAAGTTGCTGCTGTGCCATTAAAATATCCGGACGACGCTGAAGCAAATCGGCCGGCAAATAGTCGGGCAGGTTTTCGGGAAGCTTTTGTTCGCTTAACTTACCCTTAATCCAATCCATCTCATAGCGTGCATTACCCGAAAGCAATCCCAGCGCATTTTCCGTAGCTTTGATAAGTTGTTCATATAGTGAAATACTTACAGCTGCATCAGCTTCCTGATACACTGCCTGCTTGTATTCTATCTCGGCCACAACACCTTTCTGAAACCTTTGTTGCATAACTTCGGCAGAGGCTTTACGCGACGTATAGGTGCTTTCTACAATTGTGAGTCTTTCCCGATAATCCAATAATTGAAAATACAAACCTGCGGCCTGACTTTCCACTGCCAAACGGGTAGCATAAAGTGCCAGATCGGAAGCTAAAAACTGTGCATTAGCTGCATTTCGTGCGTGCCGGTATTTTCCCCAGAGGTCAAGCTCCCAATTCATCAGGCCTGCAGCAAAAACATTGCTAACCGGAGCAGGCAGCTGGCTGCTTCCGGTAAAGTCGCCACGCGAATAGGAGGCTTGCACATCAATTCCAGGCAATAAATCTGCCTTGGCCATTCCAAGAGCAAGGGAAGCCTGCTCGAGCCTGCTCATTGCCATCGATACTTCATAATTATTTCTTAAAGCATTGGCAATCAAACTGTCCAAAACAGGATTGGTAAACGTCTCCCACCATTCATCATTGTTGATGCTATCTACACCACTTCCAAAGCTGAACTTTTCTGGAAGGTCGGGGTTTGTTTCAATGTATTTAGGCCCAACCAAACAACCACTTAACAAAAACATCAGCAGTAGCAGGCCAACTATATTCCGCTTATTCATGAGTGATGACTTTTGATTTTACATTTCTTTTTTTCTCATACCCGGCTATTTTACCAACTAAAATAAATAACATCGGATACATCACAACACCGATCACCGTAGCTAGTAATATACCGCCAAACAACGTCATTCCCATTACTTTACGCGCTTCTGATCCTGCGCCTGTTGCCACTAAAAGAGGTAGGATACCGAGGATGAATGAAAAAACGGTCATTAAAATAGGCCGGAACCTCAACTTGGCCGCTTCCATAGCAGAATCGAATAAATTGCTGCCTTCCTCAAATTTTACCTTGGCATATTCCACAATCAGAATGGCATTTTTTGCTGCCATGGCGATTAGCATCACCAATGAAATCTGCGCAAAAATGTTATTTTCATAACTCAGGCTAAAAAACCGGAACAGCCATAAAAATAAAAAGGCTCCGAAAAGCGCAAAGGGTGTACCCAACAATACGCTGAACGGCAACGACCAACTTTCGTACAATGCTGCCAGGACAAGGAATACCAATAAGATTGAAAAGGCAAAAATCACAGCAGTTTGTCCCGAAGCTTCCTCCTCCTGATATGACATGGCATTCCAGGCATATCCAACATCTGCCGGCAAAGTAGCTGCAACCTCTTTTAGTGCCTGCCTGGCTTCAGAGGAAGTATAGCCCTGTGCAGGTGTGCCCGATACTTCGATAGCTCTGAAAAGGTTAAAACGTGTGGTAAATTCAGGTCCAATGCTGTTTTCTACCTCCACAAAAGCCGAAAGCGGAATCATTTCGAAGTTTCTGTTTCTTACAAAAAAACTATTGAGCTGTTCTGCGTTTTGCCGGTAAGCTGGTTCGGCCTGGAGATAAATACGATATAATCGACCAAAACGGTTAAAATCGTTCACATACATCCCGCCTAACATGGCTCCAATTGTAAGATGCAGCTCGCTAAGTGAAACGCCGGCTTTCATAGCTTTCTCGCGGTTTACAGAGATAAAACGCTGAGGGACATCATTTCTGAAAGTTGTAAAAGCATGAGAAATCTCAGGTCGTTCATTCGCTTTCCTGATAAACTCCATGGTGTTGGCAGTCAAATAATCGATGCTGTTTCCGCCTTTGTCCTGAATCATAATACTAAAACCGGAGCCATTTCCCAATCCCTGGATCGGAGGCGGTCCGAAAGCCATCACATTAGCCGGCTTCACCATCAGATATAACATATAATTCAAACGGTTTACGATGTCGCTTACTTTTTCATCTCTTTCTGACCAATCTTTCATCGTCACAAAAAGTGATCCCGTACTGGTTGACATGCCCCCCGAAAGCAAATTATAACCCGGGATAGAAGTGTAATATTCAATACTCTCTTCCTGAGCCAAAACTGCCTCAACCTGCTTAACGGCTTCAAGCGTCCTGGAAAGCGAGGAGGCTCCCGGCAGTTGTACGTTCATGATAAAATAACCCTGGTCTTCGTCGGGCATAAAACCACCCGGCACCCGAAAACCCAAAAAGACAGCCAGCAAACTTATAATCCCAATGAATACAAGACTTCTAACCAACTTCCGGCTAACAATATTGGTAACGCTTAAATATTTCCGACCGGATTTTTCCAATCCCTTGTCGAATGATTTAAAAAACTTACCCATCAATCCTTTACCAGTTTTCTTTTCCCTAAGAATCAGGCTGCTGAGGGCGGGGCTCAGGGTAAGGGCATTCACCGATGAAAACAAAACCGAAACCGCTATGGTAATTGCAAATTGCTGATAAAGTTTGCCTGTAATGCCGCTGATAAAAGAAACCGGAATAAACACAGCAATTAATACAAAGGTGGTTCCTATCACAGGCCCTGTCACCTCTTTCATCGCCACAAGTGTAGCTTCTCTGGCACTCAATCCCTTCTCGATATTTACCATCACAGCTTCTACCACAACAATGGCATCGTCAACCACAATTCCAATGGCAAGCACCAACCCGAGTAAGGAAAGCGAGTTTATGGAAAAACCCAATAAAGGAAAAAGTATAAAAGCACTCAGCAACGAAACCGGAATGGCCAATACAGGTATAAGCGTGGCACGCCAGTCCTGCAAAAAAATAAAAACAACCAATACCACTAATATCAAGGCTATCAACAAGGTTTCAATAATTTCATCCATTCCGGCTTTAATAGGAACGGTAGTATCGAGTGAAATCTCATAATCCAGATCATCCGGAAAATCAGCCTTCAAACGTTCGAGTGTTGTTTTTACCTCAGCCGACACATTCATAGCGTTTGATCCCGGTGCCTGATAGATGAAAAGGATGGCACAATCCGAACCGTTCACCCTGGTAAAGGCTTCATAATTCTCTGAACCTAAAGCAACATCAGCAACATCCTTGATTTTTATTTCGGCACCACTTTCTGCAATTCTGATCACCACATTTTCGAACTCCTCAGCAGTTTGCATCCTGTCTTTTAAGGTGACTGAATAAGTGAAATCAGTGCCTTCCGGAGCGGGCTCGCCACCCAACTTACCTCCCGGAACGATTACATTTTGTTCCTGCAAGGCGTTGGTAATATCAGCAATAGTAATGTTCAGGCTGGCCATTCGTTCGGGTTTCACCCAAAGGCGCATGGCATAATCACTCACCCCAACCACATCAACCTTACCTATCCCGGAAATGCGTGATAGCTCGTCGCTGATATTCAGCCGGGCATAATTGCCTATAAACTCCCTGTCAAAGGTGTTATCTGGTGATACCACAGAAACAATCAACATAGGAAAGGTGAAGGACTTTTCGACCGTAACACCTGTTCTGTTCACTTCGGACGGCAGCTGGGCCGATGCTGCTGAAACCCTGTTTTGCACCAACACACTCGACATATCAGGATCAGAGCCGGGATCAAAAGTCACCCGAAGGCTCATACTTCCTGAATTGGTATTTACTGACTGAATATAAAGGGAATTGTCAACCCCATTAATTTTTTGCTCTAAGGGAGTAGCAACAGATTGTTCAACATTTGAAGCATTGGCTCCCGTATAATAACTACTCACCTGAACAAGCGGAGGTGCCAGCTGAGGATACTGTTCAATAGGAAGCTGAACAAGTGAAATCACTCCTGCTAAAGTCATCACAATAGCGATAACAATAGCAACAATCGGCCGCTTGACAAAAATATTATTCATGGCTGATTATTTTATTTTTTCAACTTCGTCCTGAGTAAGTTGTGGCTTGATCGGCATACCAGGCATCACTTTCTCAAATCCTTCAGCAATATATCTTTCTCCCACACTAAGCCCGCTCTTCACAATCAGTTGCTGTCCATAGGCATGACTTACTTCGAGCATTCTGTTTGTTACCATATTGTTGCTGTCGAGTACATAAACCTGATGCATGGTCTGCATTTCGCGAACCGATCGTTTAGGAATTGTGATTCCCTGTTCAATGTAGTCGCGCAGTAATTCTATACGGGCAAACTGTCCGGGACGGATGATTCCATCAGGATTTGGAAAAGCAGCCTGCAAAAGGATTGAGCCTGTATTGGGGTCGAGTCCGCGATCCATGATCTCAATCCATCCCCGGTGAGGGAAAAGTGAGTTGTTGGCCAGATACAGACGCACACCTTCTTCAATAAACTTTTTATTGTAGGCTTCATTTTCCTGTCCGGTGACTAATTGAATGTATTCATTCTCGTTAAGGTAAAACTTCACTTTTATGGTATCTGTTCTTGATACCGTATTCAAGATAACAGCATTGGGAGCTCTGCCTACGTACTCGCCTGTGGTTGCATTCGAAATTCCGATAAGACCATCAATCGGAGCTTTAATAAGGGTATAACCCAATTCCAACCGGGAGGCACGCAGGTTTGCCTCTGCAGCTTCTACATTCGATTTGGCTGCATCATACTGAGCCACTGCAGCATCCAGCTCGCGCTGACTTACCGCATTGGTTTCTGCCAATGGTCTGATCCTGTTCAGATCACTTTCAGCTTTTACCAACATCGTTTTTGCCTGAGCAAGCAAACTCATATACGATGCTTCCCTGGCCAGCAAAGGCTGCTGATCAATCTTATACAACAACTGCCCTGCCTTTACCCGGCTGCCTTCCTTAAAATACAAACCTTCGAGCACACCATCAACACGAGCTATGATGTCAACGTCTTTTGCACCATAAGTTTGCCCCACAAAAGATTGATAGATTTGAATATCCTTCAATTCAACGGTTGACACAGGCAATTCAATCAGGGGGATATCTGTAGTAGGCTGATGTTTGCAGCCAGCGATAAACAAGACTAAAAACAAAAGAATCATCAGAACAGGCCGGCCAATTCTGCTACATTTTTGATAGGTTTTACTCATAATCGTTTGGTTTAACTTACGAAACTTGCAGTTTTTGCTGCCGAAAATAAGAAGAATGATCACAATAATAAAATTTAACAAAAAATATTTGACGATTGAATTTAAGTTCCAGGTAAATTAAACCAACAAACACTTCTCCCTCAGAAAATCTTTTACTTTTGCAAACTCAAAACAGGCCGCTTGTTCTGTATTGTAATGATCAGTAATATAACGTTTTATATCATCATCATTTCATGAGTAATCAAAAACTCTCCAAAGAAATCAATCGAAGAAGAACTTTTGCTATTATCAGCCATCCCGATGCCGGTAAAACTACTTTAACAGAAAAACTTTTACTTTACGGAGGGGCGATTCAGGTGGCCGGAGCCGTAAAATCAAACAAAATCAAAAAAACTGCTACCTCCGACTGGATGGAAATTGAGCGTCAGCGTGGTATTTCTGTGGCTACTTCTGTAATGGGATTTGAATACAACAATGTCAACATCAACATTCTTGACACTCCTGGCCACCAGGATTTTGCCGAAGACACCTTCAGAACCTTAACCGCTGTGGATAGCGTGATTGTTGTGATTGATGTAGCCAAAGGTGTTGAGCCTCAAACAGAAAAGCTTGTCAAGGTTTGCCGGATGCGCAAAACCCCTATCATTATTTTTATCAACAAACTCGACAGGCCCGGGAAAGATGGTTTTGAATTACTGGATGAAGTTGAGCAAAAACTTGATCTTAAAGTAACACCATTAAGCTGGCCGATCAATATGGGGCCAGATTTTAAAGGTGTTTACAATATTTTTGACGAAAGCCTCTATCTTTTCGAGCCGGGCAAACAACGCATTGAAGAAGGCATCTCGATCAGCGATCTGGATGATCCTGAATTGGATGAATACCTGGATGATGATGCTAAAATGCTGCGCGAAGAGCTTGATCTTATTAAAGGTGTTTATCCAGAGTTTGACCGCCAACAATACCTTGATGGAACGATTTGTCCGGTATTTTTTGGCAGTGCACTCAACAATTTTGGTGTTAAAGAACTGTTGGATTGTTTTATACGCATCGCCCCTACCCCAACGGGCCGCCAAGCCGAAGAAAGAAAAGTTATCCCCGAGGAAGAATATTTTTCAGGTTTTGTGTTTAAGATTCACGCCAATATGGATCCTAACCACAGAGACAGGATTGCTTTTGTTCGGATTGTTTCGGGGCGTTTTGAGCGCAACAAGCTCTATCATCATGTAAGGCTTGGCCGAAGCCTGAAATTCTCTAATCCAACAGCCTTCATGGCACAAAAGAAATCCATTGTAGATGAAGCCTTTCCGGGTGATATTGTTGGGTTGTACGATAGCGGAAACTTTAAAATCGGCGACACCTTAACCGAAGGAGAGCTGTTACATTACAAAGGCATTCCAAGTTTTTCGCCCGAGCTTTTCCGTTATGTCGAAAATGCTGATCCTATGAAATCGAAACAGCTGGCCAAAGGACTTGATCAGCTGATGGACGAGGGTGTGGCCCAACTTTTCACCGGCAAAGCAACCGGACGCAAAATCATTGGAACGGTTGGTGCACTGCAGTTTGAAGTGATACAATACAGATTACTTCACGAATATGGAGCCTCCTGCAGGTATGAACCTATCACACTCTACAAAACAGCCTGGATAACCAGTGAAAACAAGGCCATGCTCAACGATTTTAAGGCCCGTAAAGCCTCGTTTCTGGCTTTTGACAAGGAAGGACGTGATGTCTTTTTGGCTGACTCACCTTATGCTTTGCAAACCTCAATGGAAAAATATCCGGATATTAAATTCCACTTCACTTCAGAATTTTAATTGAAGTTCGGCTAATCTACTTCACAATTTATGAATTAAATTTGCGGTAAACCTTAACAAAGCTTGGGTTTTAATAGAAAAATATGCCATTTAATAAGTTTTCTTACAATTTATTAATGTTAATTTTTCTGTAAAGTGTATTTTCGTGCCTGTATTTCTACATTTTTCAAACCGCTTAAAAAAAATTTCATGAGAAGTTTCTTTTTGTCAGCAATTGCAATGTTTTGCATAGTTGCATTTGCCCAGATAAATTCACAGGCACAAAACCAGGCCGACACTGCCGATTATCCTTATTGGGTAGAGATGATGCAGGACCAAAACGCCAATTTTAATGCCACTGTAAGGGCATTTAACACCTATTGGAAAAATCGCGAAATCACCAAAGGCAGTGGATTCAAACCTTTCAAGCGCTGGGAATATATGATGCGCCAGATGGTAAGCCCTGATGGCAGCAGGCCGGCACCAGATCAAGATCTGAAAGCCCTGCAACAATTTAGAAATACCAGAAAAAACCTGACCACAGGAGGCGATTGGGAGGCACTAGGCCCCTTTGATGTCCCCTCGGGATACAATGGCTATCGTGGTCTTGGCCGTATCAATGCGCTGGCTTTTCATCCAACGGACGAAAATCACTTTTATATTGGAGCTCCGGCAGGCGGGCTATGGCAAACCACCGATCATGGTGCCAACTGGGAAGTGCTGACAGATCATCTGCCAACACTTGGAGTATCAGCAATCATCGTGGATTATTCCAATCCTGACTTAATCCTGATAGGTACCGGCGACCGCGATGCAGGTGATGCACCGGGATTAGGCGTTTGGCGCAGCGAAGACGGTGGCATTACCTGGGAAGTGAGCAACAACGGCATGGACAATGCCACTGTAGGCCGTATGATCCAGCATCCCGATTATCCGGAAACAATATTTGCTGCTACAAGTAATGGCATTTTTGTTTCGGACGATTCAGGCTTAAACTGGAATCAGGTGCAATCCGGAAACTTCAAAGAAATCGTTTTTAAACCTGCTGACCCGCAAATCATTTATGCAGCCACAGGAGGTAGTTTTTATCGTTCCGAAGATGGTGGCAGCAGCTTTTCGCAGGTGAATAACGGCCTTTCGGGGGCTGCCCGGGGTGTGATAGGAGTATCGGATGCAAACCCCGATGTGGTGTATTTTCTGCAAACAAATTCCGATTCCTTCAAAGGTATTTACCGTTCCGACGACAGTGGCCAGAGCTTTGTGATGCGATCAAACTATCCAAATATCATGAGCTGGGACTGCAATGGCGGAAGTGGCGGACAAGCCTGGTACGATCTGGATATTGCGGTTGACCCCTATGATGAAAATGTGATAATCGCTGGTGGGGTAAACAGTTTTAAATCAGTGGATGGAGGTTCAACCTGGACAATCAGCTCGCATTGGTATGGCGGCTGCGGTGTGGAATCAGTTCATGCCGATCTGCATATTCTCGAATACAACACTGCGAACGGGAAACTATTTGTTGGTAATGATGGCGGAATTTATTGGACCGATGACCAGGGAAATAGCTGGGAAGAAATAACAAACGGACTTGTGATCAGTCAGACCTACAAGCTGGGTGTTAGTCAGACAAATCCTGATTTTGTTATTAACGGATATCAGGATAATGGCTCATCAACCTATGTAGGTGGAACCCATAACTGGATAAACGTAGGTGGTGGCGATGGTATGGAATGTGCCTTCGATCCGAACGACGACCGCTATGCCTATTCTACTATTTATTATGGCTCTATCGACCGAATATACAACCATAACAACCAGGGACAGATTGCCGGTGAAGGGGTGAATGGAATCACCGAAAGTGGCGGCTGGGTTACGCCATTCCTGATTGATCATGAAGATGGAAACATCATGTTTGTGGGGTATAAGAATATTTGGCGAAGCACCAATATCAAATCCGGAAGCACCAGTACTGTACAATGGAAAAAAATTAGCAGTATGAACAATAGCGATATGAATGTGATGGCTCAATCGCGGGCAAACACTTCCATATTGTATGTTGCGAGTGGTAATAAATTATGGTACACCGAAAATGCCAAAGATAACGAAGTGAACTGGACCAGCCGAACTGCCAATCTGCCTTTGCCAAATACTATCACGGCTTTGGAAACAAGTTATTTAGACGAAAATGTGGTGTATATCGCTCAACAAACACGTATTTATAGATCGGATGACAGAGGAGCCAGCTGGACAGAAATAACAGCTAATTTAAGTGGCAATCAGATTAATACAATCGCTCTGTATAAAAATGCACAGGATGCCATCTATATTGGAACAAATGTAGGAGTGTTTTACAAAGATGCCGGGCTGGGAGAATGGATTGAATTTGGAAATGGGATGCCGGCCAGTGCCAAAGTAACAGAGCTTGAGTTTTATTACGACCCTGAAAATATCTCCAATGACCGGCTTAGGGCAGCTACCTATGGCCGCGGATTGTGGAGCACTCCACCTTTTATTGGCACACTTGTTGCTGACTTTGAAGCCACGTCTACAAATGTGGCAGCTGGCTGCTCCATTAACTTTACTGATCTTACAACCGGAACACCTTTTGAATGGGAATGGGCCTTTGATGGTGCAACACCAGCAAGTTCGACAGATCAGCATCCGCAAGGAATCCGCTACGATCAAGAAGGTGTATATTCGGTCACTCTTACTGTTACAAATCCTTTGGGAAATGATACACACCAAAAAACTGATTATATCACCGTAACGGCTGCTGCTGCCCCTGAAATCGCTTTCGAAGCTGACCAAACTTCAGGGTGTACGGGTATGGTGGTGCATTTTACAGATCAATCAGAAAACTGTCCTGACAGCTGGCAATGGTCTTTCCAACCAAGCTCGGTTACTTTTGTTGATGGCACTGACGAAAATTCTCAAAATCCAGTGGTTCAGTTTAATGAAGATGCCGACTACTCTGTGACCCTGATAACAGCAAATGCCACGGGAACAAACGAAGCAACTTTTGCTGACTTTATCCAGACAGGTGGCCTGGCCATACCCTATGAGGCCGATTTTGATGCAAGTGATTTCAACGAAACCGGCTGGACAAGAGTAAATCCTGACGAAGGCAGAGGCTGGGAACTAATACAAATTGACGAATCGCACACCATCTGGATGAACTTCTTCAATTACACCAGCATGGGAGCACGCGATTATCTGATAAGCCCTGTAATCAACCTTAGAGATTTTGAAAATGCTTACCTGAAATTTGATTATGCCTATGCCATGCGTTATATGCAAAAGGATTCACTCATCATAAGCCTGAGTTCCGATTGCGGCGAAAGCTGGTCACGCGTTTATGCCAATGGCCCTGATGGAAATGGCAGCTTTGAAACTGCTGAAACTACTACTACTTTCTTTGAACCGACTTCGGGTGACGACTGGTGCGGACAAGGCTATGGTGCTGATTGCCCACTGATCGATCTCACTGCCTGGGCCGGACAGTCGAATCTGATGATACGCCTCGAAACCTATAACAATTACGGCAACAACTTATACATTAAAAATCTGGTAATCACAAATTTTACAGCACTATCCCAACAGCAGGACAACAAGCTCTTCAAGGTGTATCCCAATCCTGCAAATGACTATTTTGTGATCAGTCTGCCATCTGATGTCACTAAAATGCAACTATCCCTGTCAGACCTCAGTGGAAAACTATTAATGGAAAAAAGCATTTCTCATTCAAGTAATATTATTGACATCCAAGAAATTCCATCAGGTTCATATCTGATCACCCTGACTTCTGATAATCATACAGAACACAAGAAAATCATAATATTTAGATAAGTTTGCAAACTCACTTCCTACATTCCAACACATAGCCTATGAAAAAAAGTATCTTAACTATAACTTTACTATTTCTGATTAGTGTCGCGCTTTATGCCCAGCCAGATGTGCTGAAAAGCAAAGCAGAGGCACATGTTAAAACCTCATTTGCAACCATCAAAAACAATGCTGCTAAATTTGGCGATATTGAATACAATATGTTCAAAAAACCCAATCCTCATCGCGAACTCCCGCTTTATGAAATCAAGCAGGATGAAATTATTCATGTTGGCGATCAACTGTTGCAAAATCCGGTTTTACGCGAGGTTTCACCACAACCTGACACTAGTTTTCTGGGCTTGGATGATTCCGGAAATTCCATTCCTCCGGATGTGAACGGAGCCCCCGGACCCGATCATCTAATGGTAACCCTCAACACTCAGGTTAGGATTCAGGACAGAGTTGGTAATAATTTGGGAACCGTTTCATTAGGCATGTTTTGGACTGAGTTGCCCGGCGGAAGCACCTTTGACCCAAAAATCCTGTACGATTTTGAAGAAGACAGATGGATTTTTGTTACTTGTTCGGGCAGCACACCCGGCGAATCCCGTATTTATATGGGAGTTTCGGCCAATAGCGATCCATCAGGAGAGTGGTATCTTTATTCCTACATTGCCGATCCAGCTAATCAGGTATGGTTTGATTACCCAAGTATGGGATTCAACAGCAAATGGATCGTTGTTTCGGGCAATATGTTTGGCGATGGATTTTACAGTACCGTTTATGTTTTTGACAAAATGGCCATGTATGCCGGTGAAGAAACTCCTGACTTCACACGTTTTACGACCAATCAGGGCTTTACGCTCGTTCCGGCAATAACCTACGACACCGAACAAGAAGATGTGTATCTCATCTCATCGGCTAATGGAGATCAGGGAGGAAATGGGTATATCAGAATGTTTAAAGTAAGCGGAGAAACTACAGAACCAGAGTTTTCGTTTCTGGGTGCCATAGGAGTTCCCAATCCCTGGGCGGGCTCGGTGGGTGGCAGCGGTGATTTTTTGCCCCAAATGGGATCGGAACAGGACATCAATGCCGTGGATCATCGCATGGAGAATGTGATTATGAAAAACGGTATGTTATGGGCAACGCATCATGTTTTTTTACCGGCCAATAACCCACAACGAACAGCGGTTCAATGGTGGAATCTTACGCCCGAAGGCGAGATATTGCAGTGGGGTCGGATTGATGATCCCAACGGTGGGATGTCCTATGCTTTTGCAACAATTGCCGTAAACGAATTTAATGATGCAATAATAGGTTACAGTAGCTTTTCGGAAAATCAATATGCCAGTGCTGCCTATTCGTTTCGGTATCATTCTGACCCACCCAACACTTTCAGAGATTCTTATCAGTATAAGGACGGCTTGGCACCTTATTACAAAACATTTGGCGGAGGACGCAATCGCTGGGGCGATTATTCGGCCACCATGTTAGACCCGATAAACGGACATGATTTCTGGATTTTACAACAATATGCCGATCTTCCCTCAGGTGGCGATCGCTGGGCTACACAATGGGCTTATCTGAGAGTTGCATTCGAGCCGATAGCAGATTTTGAAGCATCACATACACTTATCCCAGTTGGTGAAATTATTGATTTTAAAGACCTTACTGCTGGTGTTCCTGCAAACTGGAGCTGGACTTTTGAGGCTGGCCAACCTGCCACATCTGCAGATCAAAATCCAGAAGGGATACAGTTTAATGAGATCGGAACTTTTGCTGTGAGCCTGACAGCTTCGAACGATTTTGGATCAAACACCATCACCAAAACAGCCTATATCTCTACCAGCAGCAGCCTGCTTCCTGATGTTGATTTTACTGCATCTGAAGAATTAGTGTGTACAGGAACTGCCGTAGCTTTTAATGATAACAGTACTTATCTCCCACGGAGCTGGGAATGGAGCTTCACGCCTGAAACTGTTACTTTTGTTGAAGGTACCGATGCTTTTTCACAAAATCCGGTTGTTGTTTTTGATGCTCCCGCGAGCTATTCCGTATCGCTCACGGCAACAAACCTTAATGGAAGTGCTTCTGATACGAAATTTGAAATGATCACTGTTGGGGGAGAAACATTGCCTTTTGAGGAGTATTTTCAAAGTATAAGTTTTGAAGAAGCTGGTTGGGAAATCTGGAATCCTGACAATCAAATAAGCTGGGAAATCACTCAGGTTGGTGGATTGAACGAGACTGACAAAGCAGCTGTATTAGATTTTACAAACTACTACGCCATAGGCGAGCGCGACAGATTGATCACGCCACCATTAAATCTCAGTGGTTTTGATCAGGTTAATCTTGCTTTTAAACATGCCTATGCCAAAAGACACGATGCCTATGCCGACTCACTGATTATCTATGTAAGTGATGATTGTGGCAATAACTGGACGCGTATCTTTGCAGATGCTGAAAATGGAAGTGGTAATATTGCTACGCATCCACAGACTGAAGGCTTTGTGCCCATAAATGTTTGGGATTGGTGCGGTGTTGATTGGGGTGCTGATTGCATCACGCTTAACCTGAATGAATGGGCGGGACAATCAGATATCAGAGTTGCTTTTGAAACCTACAGCTTTTACGGCAATCCATTGTATATCACAGCTGTTGAATTGGGTACTACGGTTTCTGTTGCGAATCACTCAGCCGATAACAATAGCATCCAAATCCTGCCTAATCCAACGAACGGGCAATTCAGATTACAACTGTCTGAAGGCATGCAAGCAGAACGCATTGAAATTATGGATATTTCAGGAAGACAGTTATTTGCTTCTGAACTAGCTGAAAAAGATAAAAGCTACGACTTTTCCTACTTACCTAATGGTGTTTATATCATCCAGGTGAAAACTCAGGGCAAAAGCCTCAGAGAAAAACTGATTATTGAGTAACAGCACATCTTTGAAAACTTATGCCGGATTACATGATCCGGCATTTTTTTAAAATCAGGAATGAACTCAACTATTGCGATAAAAATGTAAATTTGCAGGCTGGTTCTATGGCCCCATAGTTCAATGGATAGAATTTCAGATTCCGGTTCTGACGATTTGGGTTCGAATCCCGATGGGGTCACAAAAAACGCTTGTAAGCAATATTTTACAAGCGTTTTTTTATTAAAGTAAATTTGGTTTGATACATTGCCTTAGGCACTCAAAACAAAAAAACGTAA
>DJWN01000139.1 GCA_002440975.1 Bacteroidales bacterium UBA6229 | reverse complement strand
TTAAAAGTGCTCTATAAATAATAATTCCAAAAACTTTCCAAATGTTCAGCTTGTTTGAAGGCTTTGAGGTTTTCAAGCTGTCCGGGAAGTTTTTTCATAGAAGATTTCTTCGTTAGTTTTTGATTAGTTTAAATGATTGATAATCAGAATTTGAACTAACAATCAATAAGTAAAAACCAGGATCAAGTTGCCTGAGGATTTGAGAGAAATCATCAAGATTGTTTCGGTTTATCACAGTAGCAACAATTTTACGACCCGACATATCTAATACTTTTGCCTGCAATACCGTATCCATCAATAATTTAACATCTATTGCATTTGAAAATGGATTCGGGCTAATCTTGAGAAATTGAGTTCCCAAAGACAATTTTGAACTCATACTTGTCAAGACTGAATTAGCTGCTTCATAATCTGGAATTCCGTAACCATAGTAGGCGTCAGGATTGAAAACATGATCGCCACTTTGCATGATGGCTTCTTTGATCTCAAGATTGGTGAAGCCTGGATTGGCTTGCCACAAACAGGCCGACATGCCTGCAATAACTGGAGATGAAAAAGATGTTCCGTTACTTTGTCCGATAGCATTTGAACCAGATGCCACAGTAGTGCCTTGTCCCATAGCCATCACATCAGGTTTGATCCGGCCATCATAGGTTGGGCCAATCGAACTAAAGGAAGCACGTTCCCCATCGCCTTTGACGGCACCAATTGAAAACACATCAAATCCGTCTGCAGGAGCACCGATGTATGGATATGACCATGTAGAACCTTCATTTCCGGCACTATTCACCACCAGTATCCCTTTGCTTGCAGCCCTATCAGCACCTATAGTGATTACATTTGTATTGCCATCCATATCTTCATAGGTATGATCCCAATGAGGCATATCAAAATCAATGTATCCAAGGGAAGAATTAATCACATCAACACCCACACTATCAGCAAATTCGGCTGCTGAAACCCAATTATACTCTTCTATTATGTTTTCGCTGTAAACATATTCTGACCGAAGCAGCCAGAACGAAGCTTTTGGAGCTGTGCCGATCATCTGTCCGGGAGCATTTGCACCTATCGTACTTAAAACGGCTGTTCCATGATAACTTTCAGAAAACACATTTCCACCGGGATGAACAAAATCTTTGGTGCCCAGTATTTGATCATTCTGCCATAAGCTGTCGAATACCGGATGAACATCAGCCATGTCAAAGCCTCCATCCAAAATTGCAATCACCATGCCTTGTCCGCGATAGCCGTTCTCATGCAACGGAATCCCGTTGATCTGATTGATTTGAGTATAGGCCGACCCATAGTTAAAAATACTTGAGTTTTTTAATTCACTATTCAAAGGCTCAACTGTAATATCATACTTTTCATTCTCAAAAAAAGATTTCTGCGTAGTTCCGGCCTCAGCTGAGGCAATTTTGCGTGTTCCGGCCACATAAGGCAAAGCAGCAATCGCTTCAAGCACCTCAATATCTGTAGTTTCGATACTTACACCATTGATCCATTTGGAAACATAAAGAAGATTGGCTCCGGTATTAGCCACACCACTAAGGTAATCAGGGTTAACAGGTAAATCAGTTTCGTCATACTCAATTCCTTGGATTAACCTGCGTTGAATGGCACGCTCAGTTAAAAATTCTTCCGGTGCATCCAGTGAATAAGGTGTGCCTTCCTTATCTGTAAACTGCACCCAGTACTTATCCGGAGCAATCTGCGCATTGATCGAAGGAAGGAAAAAAATACTCAATAAAAAGAGTAAAGTAAAATGTTTCATAAAAATTTTATGTTAAGTAAGTATTTTACAAAAATAAGCCTTCTGTTCAATCCCCAACAACAATATGATTGTTTTCTCTCGAAGAATCAGGAATCAGTTCATTGCCAAGCCACACCTCAGAAATTTTTCGCTCGGTCTCAAATTTGACAATATGCTGCGAAAAATTATCCTTCCAAACGGCAGTAGATTCGCAGACTGTTTGTTGTTGGCCATCCTCGTAAATCACTGTTAAACAAACTGGAAGAGGTAAGCCACCCCGGTTTTCAACAACCACCTGGTTATCATCCGTAACTTTTAACAAGGCTAAATCAGGATGGGCATTTTGATAAAACCAGGGTTTAATAAACCAACTTAGGCCCTCCCCTGAAGCCACCTCCATTGCCCTGAAAAAATCCAGTGGTAACGGGTGTTTGCCAGCCCAGTTTACCATATAGTAATGCAGTGCTTCCTTAAATATTGCTGGCCCAAGCGCATCCTGAAGAAATGCATAAGCCAGGGAAGGTCGGGTGTAAGACGCCAAACGCAAGCTACTGTAATCCGTTGACAACAAATGGTTTGGAATCATAGGCGGAATATCATTTTCATATCCTGAAGCGTTTTCGTAGCCATCAACAAGTCGGGCTAAATAGCCATAATCCGGATATAAACTATCAACCATAACCTGGGGCCAAATACTTGCCCATCCTTCATCCATCCAGGCATACTTTTTCTCATTAATGCCCATGTAAAAAGGCATATAGCTATGCGAAATTTCATGGAATGTAAGCCCGAAAGCCTGTGCCGGACTTTCAGGATCACCATTATTTGCCATCATCGGTGTTTCCATACCGCCACCTCTCCTACCATTCAGGAATGTTGTCATATAAGGATACGGAAACGGAAGTCCGGGCTCATAACGCGACATGTAGTCAATACTTTGACGTGAATACAACGCAACTTTCTGTCCGGACAGTGCCTGATCAGGATAAACTGCACTGATGAAAACAGCTTTGTCGAGCCTTGAATTGACTAACAACCGGCTGGCGTCCCAGTTAAAACCTATGGCAGCAGCAAAACTAAAATCAGGAACAGACTCAGCCTTAAAATGATAGCTCAAGGATTGGTCATCATTTTTAAAAACCTTATTATTCTGGTAATCTGACTGACTAATGATCCCGACAATAGAATCAGATTGCGTAGCCTGTTCTATTCTTTCAATAACCGAAGGGGTAAAAATTTCAGATTTGTTTTGGAATTCACCCGTTGCCCAAACAACCCAGTTTTGCGGCACTTCAATGGAAACATCAAAAGTGTTTATATCATTATAAAACTCTACACTTCCACCGTAATTAATTCTATCCCAGCCATCTATATCATCATAAACTGCAATTTGGGGATACCAGTAAGCAATAAAAAAGGATGAATCACTATATTTCCCCATTCTGATCGAGATCTGCTCTGCTATCTTAACTTTCCAATCAAAACTTAGCTGAATTTGCGATGCCGGCATTAGTGCCTGATCCAGTTTCAAAAGAAGCTTGGTTCCTTGTCTGCTCCATTTTTTATCAGACTCAGTTATTAATTGATCACCAATTTTGATAGAATTTATTTGGGTTCCATCATGTAAATCTACGTTTCCGATATCCCAGTTTCGTGAATTTCCTTTTCTGAAAACATCCTGATATAAATTGAATACCAGATAATTAAGCGTATCAGGACTTTCATTATAATAGGCTATGTCAGCATTTCCGGATACCATTGCACTATCCGGATCAAATTTTACGCTTATCTTATAATCAGCATGGTTCCGCCAATAATTTTTTCCGGGTACTCCATGCAAGGTTCGCGTACCATTTTTTATTGCCTTTTGCATATTTTTTGAAACAGGATAAGGCTGTGCTGCAGCACCAAACGAAATGCAGAATAAAGCAATAATACTGAATATCAAATACTTAATCTTTTTCATCGGATTTCTTTAAAATTTCGGTTAAATGTATAAAATATTGCTGAAAGCCTACAAACTAAGTTGTTTCCGGTCGCAATTTTCAAATTACCGATTTGATTTACCTGGCTATTGGCCATAATTATGTTATTTTGCATCAAATTTTAATAGCAGAGCCATGCTTCACACTTACAATCCTTTTACAGGAAACCTGATCGAATCTTATACGGAACATTCAGATCACGAAATTGAACTGATCATAGAGAATCAGAACTTTAGGTTCAATGCCTGGAAAAAGACAGAACTTACAGAACGGTGCAGGCTGATCGGTCAGCTCGGAAAAATTTTGAAAAAAGAGCAACAATCTTTCGCTCAACTTATTACATCCGAAATGGGAAAGCCAATCAGGGAATCACTGGCCGAAGTAGTAAAATGCGCATGGCTTTGTGAGTATTATTCCGAAAACGGAGCAGCAATGCTTCAGGATATACCCATTAAAACAGAGGCAAATACAAGTTTTGTCAGTTTTGAGCCAATAGGAATAATTTTTGCCATAATGCCCTGGAATTTTCCACTGTGGCAGGCTCTTCGATTTGCCGTTCCAACTATTCTGGCAGGAAATGTTGTCATACTCAAACACGCACCCAACGTAAGCGGAACATCATTAAAAATCGAATCAATTTTTCCGGAGGCAGGCTTTCCTGTAAATGTTTTCAGAAGTGTTTTAATTCAGGCCGAACGATCGGAAACTATTATCAGGCACCAATCAATTCGGGGTGTTACAATTACCGGAAGCGAAAAAGCAGGCAGCTCAGTAGCCTCACTTTCAGGAAAATATCTAAAAAAATGTGTGCTCGAACTGGGTGGGTCTGATCCTTATATTGTTTTTGAAGATGCTGACTTAAACAAAAGTTGTCAGGCCGCGGTGGATTCACGCATGTTGAATAGCGGGCAGGTATGTATCGCTGCCAAACGATTTATCGTCCATGAATCTCTTTTTCAGGAATTTGTTGAAGTGCAAAAAAATGCACTCTTAAATTTAAATCTGGGCGATCCGATGCAAACCAAAACACAAATCGGGCCGATGGCTCGTCCTGATTTGGCAACAAAGCTTCAGAAACAGATTGATGAATCCATCGCTTCGGGAGCAAAACTCATTTGCGGTGGCAAACGATCAAACAGCTTACCAACGGTATTTGAACCAACGCTTCTGATTGATATTCAGAAGAATATGCCGGTTTACAAAGAAGAGACTTTTGGTCCGGTAACTATCGTAATACCCTTTCAAACAGAAGAAGAAGCTATCCGGATTGCTAATGATACTAGCTTTGGATTAGGTGCAAGTATCTGGACAAATGATCTAAAAAGGGCTAAACGATTGATGAATGCAATTGATGCAGGTTCTGTTTTTGTAAACAGCATCACAAAATCGGATCCGCGCCTACCTTTTGGAGGGACAAAAAGCTCAGGCTTTGGTCGGGAATTATCTTTTTACGGTATCACTGAATTTACTAACATCAAAACCAATTGGATACAGGCATGAGAATAGATATCATCACCCTTTTTCCGGAAATGTTTGAAGGACCTTTCACCAATTCGATCATCAAACGGGCTATAGAGAAGGAACTGGTAGAAATTGAATTGCACAACCTGCGCGATTACAGCACCGACAAGCATCGTCGGGTGGATGATTACGCCTTTTCGGGTGGTGCGGGAATGGTGATGATGATCGAACCTGTAGATCGCTGTATTTCAGCACTTCAAAAAAAGAGAACTTATGATGAAATCATCTATCTGAGTCCGGATGGCAAGCAGCTGGATCAGGAAATGAGTAACCAGCTTTCGCTAAAAAATAATATCCTGATGTTATGTGGTCATTATAAAGGTATCGACGAAAGAATTCGGGAGCATTTAATCACCCGTGAAATTTCGATTGGAGATTATGTGCTATCGGGAGGTGAATTGGCTGCGGCTGTAGTTACAGATAGCGTTGTTAGATTGATTCCGGGAGTTTTAAGCGACGAAACCTCAGCACTTTCCGATTCATTTCAACACGGCCTGGTTTCTCCGCCAGTATATACACGTCCGAGAAATTACAAAGGTTGGGAAGTTCCGGATATTTTGCTATCAGGCAATGAAGCTAAGATTGAAGCCTGGAAGCTGGATCAGGCCTTCCAGCGAACTGCCGAAAGAAGACCTGAAATGCTCGAAAAATTCAAAAAAAATAAGCCCTAGCTTTTAGGTTCTGAAAATAATTGTATATTTGCACTCATTTTTGAATTGAGCACACCCTATAATATCTATCAGAAAATGAGCAAGAACGCCTTAATCCAGTTTGTAGAAGATCAGGTAACTGTTAAAGATTTTCCAGCTTTTGGTGCTGGTGATACTGTAACTGTAACCTATAAAATTATTGAAGGAAACAAAGAACGCCTACAGAAATTTCAGGGCGTTGTTTTGCAACGGGTTGGAGAAGGCCCAACAGCCACTTTTACCGTAAGAAAAATATCGAGCAATATCGGTGTTGAGCGTATTTTCCCTGTTGCCTCACCTTTTATTCAGGAAGTTGAAGTTAACAAAAAAGGTTCTGTCAGAAGGGCTCGTATCTTTTATCTTCGCGAGTTACGTGGTAAAAAGGCACGTATCAAAGAAGCTCGTCGTTAATCAAAAAAATGATAAGTTATTGGAGTCCTGGCGATTAAT
The DNA here is from genome assembly GCA_002440975.1 of Bacteroidales bacterium UBA6229. Classification (GTDB taxonomy): domain Bacteria; phylum Bacteroidota; class Bacteroidia; order Bacteroidales; family F082; genus UBA5536. The sequence continues at coordinate 20,276 of DJWN01000139.1, read as the reverse complement.
CGTCAGGACTTTGTTTGTTTACAAGATTCATAAATCGTTTGAATCTGATTGAGGATTGGTTATTGAGCTTTTAGTCGCTGCCTCACTACTTCAAAACAAGCTATACCGGCAGCCACCGATACATTTAATGATTCCATTGGCCCCGGCATTGGGATTTTCAAATGAATGTCTGTTTTTTGGAGATAAGCTGGCGAAATTCCATCTTCTTCCGATCCTAAAATCAAGGCTATGGGGCCACTCAGATCAGTATCCCAGATTGCCTGATCCGTTTTTTCGGATACCGCAGCAATGCGCAAGCCACTGTCTTTCAGATAATCAATGCTTTTCTTAAGGTTGTCTGATCTGCAAACGCTAAGATGATTTAAGGCACCGGCTGCTGTTTTCATCGCATCGGCGTTGATCAACGCACTTCCCCTGGAAGGAATCAGGATTGCATCCACTCCGGCAGCATAAGCCGACCGGGCAATGGCTCCAAAATTTCTAACGTCAGTAAGCCTGTCTAGGATCAACAGGAAAGGCATACGTCCGGCTTCATAAATCATTGGAATGAGCTGCTCAACAGCTTGATACGAAATGGGTGAGATAAAACCAATAATTCCCTGATGATTCTTTCGTGTGATCCGGTTCAGTTTTTCGAGTGGAACAAACTGCACAGGATATTCATTTGCCCTGGCCTGCCGAATTATCTCGTTTATCTTTTCCGATCTGTTTCCCTGTTGAATTAAAATCTTCTCAAACTCTTTTCCCGAGACCAGGGCTTCTTCTATGGGGTGAAGGCCAAATATATAGGAAACGATCTTATTCTCCATTTGCTTTTTTTTTACAAAAATAGACTTTTAAGGGCTTTTGTAAGGGATCAAAACTAATAATACGTTAAATTGATATTTGATTTTGCTTTGGGTATAACTAACTTAGCTGTCGATTAAAAAGGCCTCTCATGAAAAAGTTACTCCTTATCTTGTTCGTATTTTCGGTAGCAACATCAGAAGCGCAATATTTTCGTCCGGCAAAAACCATTACGGATAAGAATCTGCTAAAAGATTATTTTCTTTTGCATATGGCATTAGCTGATTCTGACCTTCAACAAATTAAAAACAAGAAAGTTACGCTCAGATTTTCTATTGATGAACTTGGCAGGCTAGGCAATTTCGAAATAATCAAAGGCATCTCTCCTGAGGCAGATCAGGAGGCCATCAGGCTTGTCAAAAATCTGCTGTGGCTGCCGGCCACCCGAAATGGTAATCCTACAGTAGATCAACAAGAGATTGAAGTTCCATTCCATTACAAACATCTACAACGATTGCGTAAGAAAGGTTTTGCTAAAGCACCCGAAATAAAAGAAATTCCGAAGTGCATATCACAAAATATCCATAGCTTTGCAGCTCTCGAAAAAGCACCCGAACCTATACTAACAGACGATATGACGCTAAACCAATTCATCAATGCAAACCTAAATTATCCGGATGAAGCCTACAACAGAAACATTTCAGGAACAGTTAGCATTGATTTCATCATCGAAAATAATGGTCTTGCATCCAATATTGTGATTACCGAAAGTGTTGGCGGTGGATGTGATCAGGAGGCTATCAGGCTGTTGCAAAGCATTCAATGGTTTCCTGGCATGATTCAGGACAGTTTGGTGAGAAGCAGAAATCATCTGGATATCTTTTTTACTTTAGGTGAAAAACACATGCAAAATATTCCAAATCGACAGGGGACGAATTTATAATTTTAACACAAAATAAATTATGAAACACATTGCATTATTGTTATTGGCATTGATTTGCCTCAATCTCTCTTACGCTCAGGAAGAGGCACCTAAAAAATGGAATCGCAGTGGCGACATCGGACTAAATTTCTCACAAAGTCATCTATCTAACTGGGCAGCTGGTGGTGATAATGCTTTGAATTGGCAAGGTATCTTTAATTACAATGTCAATTATGCGCACGAAAAAAACAAATGGGACAACAACATTTCACTTGCACTTGGATACAGTCATCTGGGAGATGCCAAGGCCATTAAGACAGATGATAAAATCGAGCTCAACTCCTTGTATGGCTACAAAGCCACCGAGAAGCTTTTTTACAGCCTTGCTTTCTCCTTTAAAACACAATTTGCTGATGGGTTTGATTACAAAAACGATTCAACAAACAGAATCTCAGGGTTTATGGTGCCAGCCTATATCACATTGGGTTTTGGTATGGAATACGTTCCAAACAACAATTTCTCCATAAATTTTGCCCCGCTTACCGGCAGAATCACCATTGTTAATGATCAGGATATGGCTGATGCCGGTGCTTTTGGTGTTGATCCGGCTGAATACGATGAAATTACAGGTGATAAAATTAATGATGGCAAAACTTCACGCTTTGAATTTGGTGCCAAAATGACGGCAAAACTTGATGTGAAAATTGCTGAAAATGTAAGCTTCAACTCTAAATTGGAGTTGTTCAGTGATTATATTAAAAACCCGCAAAACATTGATGTGGATTGGCAAAATCTGATCACCATGAAAGTGAACAGCTGGTTGAATACCAATATCACAGCTCATCTCATTTATGATGATGACATTATGATTACTGATAAAGATGGCAACACAGGCCCCAGAACACAGTTCAAAGAAGTACTCAGCATTGGCTTGTCGTACAAATTCTAGACAAGGATGACCCGTATAGGACTTTTATCGGATACCCATGGAAGCGTTCATCCGCGGGTGTTCGATTTTTTTAAAGACTGTGATATGATTTTTCATGCCGGTGATATCGGTGATGAAAAAACCCTTAAGCAATTACAAAAATTCAAACCCCTGATAGCCGTTTACGGCAATATTGACGGTACGGATATTCGCATTCAGATTCCTGAAATTCAAAGATTTAAGATTGAAGATGTCAAGATTTTTATGATCCATATTGGTGGTTATCCGGGGAAATATTCCAGAGGCATAAAAGAAAAGTTAATACTCCATAAGCCAGACCTTTTTATCTGCGGACATTCGCATATTTTGAAAATCATGCACGACAAACAGCTTGGCATCCTGCATATCAACCCGGGAGCAGCCGGCTCGCATGGGCTACATCAAAAAATAACTTTCGTGCGATTTGCCATCGACAAGGCAAAAATACTGGATATGGAAATAATGGAAATTGACAGGAAAACTTTGGCTACCTCAAACGATCAGCCGAACGGATAAGTTTGATATCATGTTTTATACCACGCATGGCTAAAAACAAGAAAATCAGTGCAATTAGCGGAAGAAAAACACCAATATCGTAATCAGCTTCAACGGAAGTTTTAATTTTTAACTGCTCGGCATAGTAAAAGAACATCAGCCCAATCAAAACCAGATCAAGCAAAATGTTGAGCCTGATCAATTTCAACTGGCCGCCAAGATTTTTGTACATAAAAATGATCAGCAAAGGCAAAACCGTAACCAGAGCACTAAGCATAGAAAGAGGAAGAAGAAAGAGAGAGGAAAACAACTCTGGATTTCCAGGAACAAAATCCTGAATATGTGTTACGTAAAAAGCCAGTGTATGCTGTTCGCCATAATACTGTGCAACTGGAAAAAAGAACAACAATCCACTTGCCAAAGCAGCAATAAAAAGGAACAAAGTCTGGATGCGCTGAATCATGATATTTCATATTATATTGCGGCAAAGATACAGAATCCGGCATTTTTTACGTTGTCCAATTGAACTTTCAGGTGTTTTTTCGAAAAAATTTGGTCAATATTCAAAACTTAACTACATTTGCAACGCTTTATTGGAAATCCCAAATCATTTCACATAAATCTAGGCACTTAGAGATATAAGTTCTTATACGCCGCGTTACAATTATCCGAGGATTTTTTAACACACCCATAAATTTTTTACTGACTAAAACATTATCACAATGTACGACATTATTGAGCTTAATAATAAGCTTGTAGGGGAATTAAGAGAAATTGCAAAGGAACTGGAAATTCCCAAAGTAGAAAAACTACTAAAACAAGATTTAATCTACAAAATTCTTGATCAGCAAGCACTTATACCGCACAAAGCTGAGAAAGAGAAATCTGTTCCCAAAGAAAAACCAAAGCAAACAAAGCAGGAAACAAAAAAAACAGGTAGCCGAAAACCTCAGGAGAATAAAGCCTCAGCGCAATCGAAAAAGGAAGTGGCAATAAAAGCAGAAACACAACAAAAACAAGAACCAAAGCCTACAGCAGAGCAACCTAAAAAAGAAGTTGAAAGTCCTAAAATCAAAACAGCTACTTCTGAGATAAAGCCAAAAGCAGAGGACCAAAACCAAACCAAACCGGTTGAAACTGATCAGGCAAAGGATAAAAACGACAATCGCGAACGCAGACCTCGCATTACAAAACCTGCCTCAATCACCCCATTGGAAAACGAATCCATTGCAGCAACAGCTGAACCGGTAGCAAGTACCAGAGTTTTGCAAAAGACCGAGGACGATCAAACACGCAACCGGCCTCCTCAAAAGCAAAGTCTTGATCAAAGAAATCAGGAACCAAGGCAAAACAGAGAAAATTATCAGTCGCGAGATCAAAAAAAGGATTTATTCAAAGAAGCTTCAAAACCAAAAAGAGAAGAATACAAATTTGAGTTTGAAGGAATTGTGGATGCTGAAGGTGTTTTAGAAATCATGCCCGATGGCTATGGTTTTATGCGTTCTTCAGATTATAATTACCTCAACTCTCCTGATGATATTTATGTATCCCAATCGCAGATTAAGCTATTTGGGCTAAAAACAGGGGATACCATCAAAGGTACAATTCGTCCGCCCAAAGAAGGCGAAAAATATTTCCCGCTGATCAAAGTGGATATGATCAATGGCAGATCGCCCGAAGAAGTGCGCGACCGGATTCCTTTTGATTACCTCACCCCACTTTTTCCTGAAGAAAAGTTTACCCTCACCGGCCACAAAGAAAACACCATGTCCACCAGGATTATGGATATGTTTGCCCCAATAGGCAAAGGCCAGCGCGGACTAATCGTTGCCCAGCCTAAAACAGGTAAAACAGTGTTACTGAAAGAGGTAGCCAATGCCATCGCCAGCAATCATCCGGAGGTTTATCTGATAATCTTACTCATTGACGAACGTCCGGAAGAAGTTACAGATATGGCACGCAGTGTGAATGCAGAAGTGATTTCATCAACTTTTGACGAGCCTGCCGACAAACATGTGAAAATCGCTAATATCGTGCTCGAAAAAGCAAAAAGACTTACCGAATGCGGACATGATGTCGTAATACTTTTAGACTCTATCACACGGTTGGCCAGGGCATACAACACCGTTTCACCCGCTTCGGGCAAGGTGCTCAGCGGAGGTGTTGAAGCCAACGCACTCCAAAAACCAAAGAGATTTTTTGGTGCAGCACGTAAAATAGAAAATGGCGGTTCGCTTACAATTATCGCCACCGCACTGATTGACACGGGTTCAAAAATGGATGAAGTGATCTTTGAAGAGTTCAAAGGAACCGGTAATATGGAATTACAACTCGATCGCAGGCTTTCGAACAAACGCATCTGGCCGGCTATCGATATAGTGTCGTCCAGCACTCGTCGCGAAGATTTACTCATCGACAAGGAAGCCATGCAAAGGATTTGGGTGCTCAGAAACCACCTCTCGGATATGAATCCTATAGAAGCCATGGAATTTCTGAAAGACAAAATGCGCTTTACGCAAACAAACGAAGAGTTTCTGATTTCTATGAATAGCTAATCGAATCAATTCGAAATATTTATGAGCTGTCGGCCCTGGCTGGCAGCTTTTTTGTTTTATGACAATAAAATCTTAAAATTGCTGAAAAAAATATGATATGAATCCTGAAATGGTTTACAAAACACTTGATGAATTAGGTATTACATTCGAAAAGTACGAACATCCTGCAGCCCCTACGGTAGAAGACGCCCTACCCTACTGGGCTGATATTGAAGCCATACACTGTAAGAATCTGTTTTTCAGAAATCACAAAGGAAACAAACATTATTTGGTAATCTTTTCATACCTCAAACAGCTCAATATCAGACAACTTGAATTACTTCTTAAACAAGGAAAATTAAGTTTTGCCTCAGAAAAGCGAATGCTGAATTACCTGGGCCTTCAACCAGGCAGTGTTTCTCCGTTCGGTCTTATCAACGACAAGGAAAATCACGTGATCGTGTTCATTGATAAGGCGTTAATGGATCATGAAAAAATCAGCTTTCACCCCAATCAGAATACAGCTACCCTGGTGATAGCAACACACGATTTTAGAAAATTCCTCGATTTTTCGGGCAATAGCTATCATTTAATCCAGTTCGAAGGAGAGATTTGAATAGGTGCTGATTGCCCGAACAGATAAGAAGCATGTAGATTTATTAAGCAATATTGGCTATTTTAAGCTACTTTTGTGCAACTTTCGGCAGATCAAAATTTAACTAAGCACGCAATATCAATGGAAAAGATCAATGTAAACATTCAATCAGAAATCGGTGAACTGGAAGCTGTTATCATTCATACGCCCGGTCCGGAAGTAGAAAATATGACTCCTGAAAACGCCGCAAGGGCACTTTACAGTGACATATTGAATCTGAGTGTTGCCTTGCCCGAATACAATGAGTTTAAGGCAGTGCTCGAGAAAGTTGCCCGTGTTTTTGATGTAAAAGATTTGTTGAACGACATCCTTCGAAATGAGAAAGTAAAAGCCAGCCTAATCAGTCGTATCTGCAAACATGAATCTACTGAAGAAGCCTGTTCCTTAATCGGCAGCCTGTCTGACGAAGACTTAGCTTCCCAACTAATCGAAGGGGCTGAAATGCGCAAGGATACGCTTACGAAGTACCTTGATAATGAAAGATTTTCGTTGCATCCATTGCCAAATTTTTTCTTCACCAGAGATGCTTCATTCTCCATGAACGACAAGGTGATGATTAGTCATATGGCCAGCAAAGTTCGTGAACGCGAAGCATTGATAATGGAAGCAATTTTTGATTATCATTCTGCCTTTAGCACCCAAACCGTAAATCCCGTAAAGCGATTCGATAAAAGTGGAAAAGGAACTATCGAAGGAGGTGATGTTTTAATTGCACGAGACGACATTTACCTCAGCGGAATTAGCGGACGAACCAGTAGTCAGGGAATAGATGCCCTGCTGGAATACCTAAAAACCAAGCCCGGAACCAAACATCTGATTCTTCAGGAATTGCCCTACCAACCTGAATCTTTTATCCATCTTGATATGGTGTTTACATTTCTTGACAAAGACAAATGCATGATTTTTGAACCACTTATAATGCATTCATCCCGACACCTGACAATTCACATTGTAATTGAAGACAATAAGGTACTTCAGATCAGAGAAGAAAAAAATATGCTTGATGCCTTAAAAAAACTGGGAATGGATCTGGAGCCGGTATTATGCGGAGGCAAAAGAGACACCTACATCATGGAACGCGAGCAATGGCAAAGCGGTGCAAACTTTTTTGCAATTGCACCAGGAAAGGTAATCGGCTATGGGAGAAACACTTATACAATGGATGCACTTAATCAGCATGGCTATGAAATAGTCAAAGCAAAAGATGTGATCCGGAATAAAGTTGATCTGGCAAATTATTCTCAATATGTCATCACGATTGAGGGTGATGAGCTTTCGCGCGGGGGTGGCGGCGCACGATGCATGACCATGCCAATAAGTCGTAAAGGAGTAGATTGGTAACATACTTATTTTGAATACAAAACGGAAACCGGCTTTTTTTGCACTCAGAATTTATCTGGTGAGTCTGTTGCTTTTTCTTCTATTGGTTTTCCCTGTTTCGCTGATCATGCTTTTTAAATACGTCCCTTATTGGATAGAAGAACGTGGAATTCCCTCAACCGACCCAAAAAATAGCACGGAAGAAATTCTCACAACTGATTCATTAGCAATAAATAACAACAACACAAAGCAATGGGAAATCAAGGCCAGCGAACAGGATAAACGCTTTGGAAAATCCGTCAGCCTTCTCTTTAGAATGATGTTGTTTAGTCTGCTATTAGGATTTGCTTTTAATGCCCCCTTTCAACGTTTTTTCAGGCTAAAAAGAAAAAATAAACCACCCTCAGAAGCATTGCTCAATTTCTGTAGAAAATGGCTGTTGTATGTTCCGATAATTAATAGTGGAATCCTTGCACTTGGGTTTATTATTACACTAACAATCATAGGATTTCAGGTATTCTACAATGCTATCGACAGCGAAGCAAGCAAACAATTCTATCGTCAGTTCTTTTTTATCGCAACTTTTGCTTCCTTTCTTTCAGTATTTTTTATGTATTTCTGGTTCCGCTTCAGGGTAAGATTTAAGTACCTCGAAATAGTTTATGATTCGGTAAGTCTCTACAAAAGCCCGATTAACAAACCTAAAAATCATCTGATACATCGCCTATGGGTCAATAGTATCATGACAACGCTTCTCCCATTAGTGATCGTTATATTTTACATCTCATTTAGTATCAGTAATATTCACACAAGCTTTGACCATTCGCCTTCAAGTGATCAAGCCAAAGTTCTTTTTGGAAAATACCTGCCTATCATTGACCAAACAGAAATGCTATATAATTCTAACCTTTTCTACGTCAATGCAATAGACAGTATATTAATGTTTGTAGGAATTTTTTCGGGCATTTTAATCAGCATCATCTATCTGTTCTTTTTTGTAAGCTGGACCAATAAAAGCATCATCATACCTGTATCTGAAATCATCAAGAAGATGCAACAAACAGGTGAACAGGAGCTGGGCCAGTTAACGATCGTTCGAACCACGGACGAGTTTGGCGAGCTTGCTATGGGATACAATGAAATGGCTAGTCGCATCACAAACAATATTAAGCAGTTACAGCAAAATACTATGGCAAATCAACGATTTGTTCCGGTACAGTTTCTTCATCTTTTGGGCAAACAGAGTATTACAGAAGTAAAAGTTGGTGATCAGATTCAGAAAATAATGACGGTGTTATTTGTTGATATCAAGTCATTTACAAGTCTTTCGGAACAATTAAGTCCCAAAGAAAACTTTGATTTTCTGAATTCCTATCTGCAACATATGGAGCCGATAATCCATAAGCATCACGGATTTATCGACAAATTTATCGGAGATTCGATCATGGCACTTTTTGAAGAGTGTCCCGAGCATGCCATTGATGCTGCCCGCGAGATGCAAAACTGTCTCAAAACCTTCAATCTTCAATTAATTGATCAAGGCAAACAACCTATCGAAACCGGCACCGGAATTCATACTGGCAGTTTGATTTTAGGAATGGTTGGAGGCGAAGGAAGAATGGAAGGCACGGTGGTGTCAGATGCCGTAAATCTTGCCAGCCGGCTCGAGGGGCTTACACGAATCTTTGGCGAAAAGATCATCATTTCCGGGACCACCTATAACTACCTCGAACATAAGAACAAGTATCAAATAACTTATTTGGACGAAGTAACGGTGAAAGGCAGATTGAAAACTGTGAAAATCTATGCCGTTGAAGCCCACAATAACCCGTATTATGCAACTTAATAGCCTTAAAAATACTATTGAGGAACTCATTTTATCCCACGAAGATGATCAGCGGTTGTATCACAACCTGGCACATACGCTGGATGTGCTGGAAGCAGCCGAACGATTGATCAGCCATACCGGGATTGATACAGAAACAGCCCTGCTTATTCGCGCTGCTGCCCTATTGCATGAAACCGGAATGACAGTTTCACCAAAAAATCATGAAGAAGCTTCTGTAGAGATTGCCAAAAGGATTTTACTCGATCATGGTTTTAATACAGATCAGATTATACGCATTGCTGAACTGATACTTGCAACCAAAATGCCTCAAAAGCCTTTTGATCTGGCTTCAAAAATAATTTGCGATGCCGATTTGGATTACCTTGGACGAGCTGATTACTTCATCATTGCACATAAACTACGCCTTGAATGGATTTTGCGTGATGGTTTTACAGACGACCTCACCGAATGGTATCAGACTCAGATTGAATTTCTCGAAAACCATCAATATTTTACAGCTGCGGCCGAAAACCTGCGCGAAAAAGAGAAGCAACACAATCTTTTCCTAGTAAAAAAACTACTCAATTCGAGCAGTTAATTTACAGATAGAAACAATACTTTGAAGATAAATCATATTTTTGTGACTTAAATCAACTTCATCATGATTAAACAATTTAAACATTTCAAAACAAAGCACCCCTTTTTGTTTATTATGGTGATCGGTTTAGTTCTGCGTTTGATCGCTGCTGTGTTTTCGAGAGGTTTTGGTATGCACGATGATCATTTCCTGGTGATTGAAGCTGCCGGATCGTGGGTGGATGGTTTTGATTCTCAGGGCTGGTTGCCAGGAACAAACGGAAATACAGGCCCCGAAGGACACAGCTTTTTCTATGTTGGTTTTCATTATCTGTTTTTGGGATTTCTGAAGCTGCTTGGCATCTCCAATCCGCAATGGATAATGCTCTTTGTCCGGTTGATCCACGCCTTGCTCTCTTTGCTAGTGATTTCGTTTGGCTACCGTATTGCCAGCCTTTTAACTGAAAAACAAACCGCTTACAAAGTCGCCTTGCTGCTAGCTGTTTTTTGGTTTATGCCCTTTTTGAGTGTTCGTAACCTTGTGGAGGTGGTTTCGGTACCATTTCTTATGTATGGCAGTTTGATTATCCTCAGGCAGGAATTGATTCGTAAAAAAAACGAACCTGGCTATCACCGAACTTCATTTCTGGTAGCAGGATTTTTTCTCGGCCTGGCATTTTCGGTCAGATACCAAACAATTTTTTATACCGGCGGTATTGGTTTAGCACTTTTGCTGATGAAAAACTGGAAAGGAATGCTAACAACAGCTGGTGGTTTTCTTATTTCGGTCATTATTTTTCAGGGATTTATTGATTTTTACATCTGGAAAAAGCCTTTTGCCGAATTAATAGCCTATGTTACCTACAACCTGAATCATGCCTATGATTACCACACTGCACCATGGTATCATTTTGGGCTGGTATTGTTTGGTTTGATGATTCCGCCTGTGAGTGTGATGTTGATCTTTGGCTTTCTAAAAGACTGGAAACGGCATTTCCTGCTTTTTCTCCCTGTTTTTGTTTTCCTGTTTTTTCATTCGATTTTCCCCAACAAACAGGAAAGATTCATTTTTCCCATTGTGCCCATGTTTATTGTGTTAGGCATGATTGGTTGGGATGATTTTATCTCAAAATCGAAATTCTGGAAAAAAAACATCCGAATGGAGAAAGGTTTCTGGACTTTTTTCTGGTTTATTAACATCGTCCTATTGATGCTCATAACACCAATGTACAGCAAGAAAGCCAGGGTTGAATCAATGAGTTATCTGAGGAATTATCCGCAAACAAAGAAGTTTTTTCTTGAAGACATCAACAGTAATATTTTACGGTTCCCTCCAGTGTTTTACACCGGACACAACTGGCCAAAATATGAATACATGCTCGATGATAACACCTATGTTGAAATGGCAGTTACAAACAACTGGAAGGAAGCAGAGCATCAACCTGATTTTGTGTTTTTTGTACAGGACAAACAATTGGAAACAAGGATTGATTCGGTAAAAAAATACCTGCCTCAATTGGTGCACGAAAAGAGTTTTAAACCCGGGAACCTGGATCGGTTGATTCATTGGCTAAATCCGATAAACGCCAATGAAACCATACATCTGTATCGCAATGAAGCCAGAATTCCCAAATCCCATAAACATTGAACATTTCATAAAAAGCTGTTAAAATGACCATTGAATTAGCCCGCAAACGAATTGCCGAACTCAGCGAGCAACTCAATCAGCATAATTATCAATACTACGTTTTAGCTCAACCACAAATATCAGATTATGAATACGATATGTTGATGGAAGAGCTTATCAATCTCGAAAAGCAATTTCCCGAATTAGTTTCATCCGATTCCCCCTCACAACGTGTTGGTGGCGATATCACAAAAAATTTTCAATCTTATTCGCATCGTTATCCCATGCTATCGCTGGGAAATTCATACAGTCGTGCAGAAATTGCCGACTTTATCAACCGCGTTAAAAAAAGCATAGGAAACAAAGTAGAATTTGTTTGCGAGCTCAAATATGATGGCGTGGCAGTGAGTTTGCATTACGAAAATGGAACACTCAAACAAGCATTGACCAGAGGCGATGGAACTAAAGGAGATGATATCACAACCAATGTAAAAACCATTCGCAGTATACCGCTTCGGATTAAAGGAGATTATCCAAAAGATTTCGATATCAGGGGAGAAATTTACTACCCGCGAAAAAGTTTTGAAAGGTTAAATGCTGTCAGAGCAGAAGAGGACCAACAGTTATTTGCAAATCCACGCAATGCAGCTGCTGGTACGATAAAACTTCAGGATTCGGCAGAAGTAGCCCGACGCAACCTGGATTGCTGGTTGTATTATCTGATGAGCGATGAAGTGTCGTTAAAATTTAAAACTCATTACGAAAGCCTTCAGGAGGCCAGGAAATGGGGTTTCCGAATTTCGAATAACATCGCACTTTGCAGCACGGAGGATGAAATTTTTGAATTTATTGATGATTGGGATAAAGCCCGGCACGAACTCCCTTTCGACATTGATGGCATTGTTATTAAAGTAAACAATTTCGATCAGCAAAAACAATTGGGCTTTACGGCCAAATCGCCAAGATGGGCAATAGCTTATAAATACAAAGCCGAAGAGGCAAAAACCAGACTGCTGGGAGTTGATTTTCAGGTTGGTCGCACGGGAGCCGTCACACCGGTGGCTAATCTGGAACCTGTGTTACTTGCCGGCACAACCGTGAAACGTGCCAGTTTGCACAATGCTGATTTCATCGCACAACTTGATCTGCATTATGATGATATCGTCACTGTAGAAAAAGGTGGTGAAATAATTCCCAAGATAACAGCAGTTGATTTGAATTTGCGCAAACCCGACAGCCGTTCCGTTGATTTCACTAAATACTGTCCGGAATGCCAGACTAAACTAATCCGGACAGAAGGCGAAGCAGCCTGGTATTGTCCGAATAGTGATGGCTGTCCACCACAAATAAAAGGTAAAATCGAACATTTCATCAGCAGAAAGGCGATGAATATTGAAAGTTTGGGTGAAGGAAAAATTGCTTTGCTTTTTGATCAGGCCTTGATAAAAAATGCTGCTGATTTGTACAAACTTTCTTACAGCGACCTGTTCGGGCTAGAGAAAACCATAGAAACACCCGATGAAAATAATCCGGGAAACACCATCATTCGCAAGGTTAGTTTTAAAGAAAAGACAGCAGAAAATATACTGAAAAGTCTCGAAGAATCGAAAAAAGTTCCCTTTCACAGGGTATTATTTGCATTGGGAATCAGGTTTGTTGGCGAAACGGTAGCTAAAAAACTCGCCGATGCATTCTTATCCATTGAACAGCTTCGTGAAGCCAGCTATGAATCACTGGTAGCAGTGGATGAAATAGGTGAAAAAATTGCAGCTTCAGTTCAAAATTATTTTAATAATCCAAGACATCTGGATATGATTCAGCAATTGAAAACGGCCGGTTTACAGTTTAGTCAAGAATCAAAGGTTAATTCAGGCGGCCCTTTAAAAGGGAAATCAATTGTTGTAAGCGGTGTTTTTTCTGTGTCGCGTGAGTCACTTAAGGAAATGATTGAGGTTAATGGAGGTAAAAACGTCAGTTCGCTTAGTGCAAAAACAGATTATCTGATTGCAGGTGACAATATGGGACCTGCTAAAAAAGACAAAGCAGAAAAGCTGGGAATTCCCATAATTTCAGAAGATGAATTTTATCAGTTAATTGGCTAATTAAACAGCCAACTGCTGAAGTGCCAAATACTTCCCATTATCACGTGCCAGCAGTTCTTCGTGCGAACCTGATTCTACAATCCTTCCCTGATCAATAACCAAAATCCTGTCGGCTTCACGAATCGTTGATAGTCGATGCGCAATAATGATGGCCGTACGACCTTTCATCAATTCGTTTAATGCAGCCTGCACCATACTTTCAGAAGCCGTATCCAGGGCACTGGTTGCTTCATCCAAAACCAGAATCTTAGGATCACGCAAAATGGCACGTGCAATAGCAATTCTTTGCTTTTGCCCACCAGAAAGTTGCACACCGCGTTCGCCTACAACAGTTTGGAAACCAAGCGGAAAGCTCATGATAAATTCCAATGCATTAGCTTTTCGGGCGGCTTCAATTATTTCGTTCTCAGCAGCCTCGGTATTTCCGTAAGCAATGTTCTCATAAATGGTTCCGCCAAACAGCAAAACTTCCTGCGGAACGATCGCCATTTGTCTTCTTAAACAATTAAGGTTGATCTGATTGGCAGGAATACCATCCAATAAAATTGAGCCGGAATCGGGTTCGTAAAACCTGAAAAGTAAAGCTGTAATTGTTGTTTTGCCAGCCCCTGAAGCCCCTACCAAAGCAACTTTCTGTCCGGTTTTTACATCAAAACTAATTCCTTTTAACACCTGAAGTTCAGGGCGTGAAGGATAAGAAAAAAACACATTATTAAAGCTGACATTACCTTGCAACTGCGTTTTTTCCACGCAATCACCTTTTAATTCCAATTCGGTTGGTTCTTCAAGAGTATCGAGTAAACTATCAGTGGCTCCGATGGCTTTTTGTACTTGCGAATACAGGTCGGCCATCCCCGATATGGATGCCCCTATAAATAAGGTATATAAAATAAATTTGAATAAATCGCCTGAACTGATCCCAGCCCCCTGATTTACGAGGTAAACCCCAAACCAGATAACACCTACGATGCTGGTAAACAGGCTAAAAACAATCAGAGAAATAAAAAGAGCACGCCATTTTGCACCTTTTAAGGCAATTTGAATCACATCATTGGTTGCATTGAAATAGCGGGTAGTTTCGTAGTTTTCGTTGTTAAATGCCTTTACATTGTTAATTCCCTGAAGGGTTTCTTCAACAATTACATTGGAGGTAGCAAGCTGCGACTGTGCATCTTTTGACAAATTACGAACTTTCTTCCCGAAAATACGGGCACCAACAGCAACCAACGGCACAAACGCCAGCATAAACAATGTGAGTTTGTATGAAATAAGCGTTAAAAGACTAGTGCCTCCAATAATGATAATGAGTTGCCGGATGAATTGCGCGATGGTAAAAGTGAAAGTTTCCTGCAATACAGCGATATCCGCTGTAATTCTACTATTAAGTTCACCTACCCTGCGTTCGGAGAAAAATGCCATAGGCAACCGAATGAGCTGGTCATAAGTGGTTTGCCTCAAACGGGCCAGCATAAATTGAGTTACAATGGCAAACAAATAAATCCTGAAATAGGAAAAAACAGCATTTATCGCAAATATTATCAATAAAATCAGTGCAATTTGATTAATTCTCGCCAGGCTGGCGTCCGGATTAGCCGCATCAAGCAAATCGCCAAGCAGCATCGGAAAGGCCAGTGTTCCTAAACTGGAAACAGCCAAAGCTCCGAGGCCACCAAAAAAAGCCCAACGTTTAGGCCACATAAACTTCAACAGCGACAACAAACGTCGTAGTCCTGCCCAACTGAGTCTTTTTTTGATTTCCGGTTTTTCCTCCTGCATGCTTTTTGATTATCCTAAGCTAAACAGCTGCCTGGCTTCATTGTTCAATGACAATAAATACCTGTTTAATCTCAAATACAGTAAGAAATCCTGATTACCTTATTTTCAGTTTCAGTAGATACCTCCTCAGTGATATACCGAACTTTGAGGTTGTTTTCGAGCAGAAATAGTTTTAAGGTCTGATGCATTTCGTCAACTGCCGTTTCACTCCAATTCATTTCAGCAGAAATTTGTTCACAATCCGGAATTTCGATGATGTTAAAACGACCCGATTCCTTAACTTCATCCAGGATTGGAAAACCATAACAGCTGATATAAGTGTCATTTACAAAGGCTTGTAAAACCAGCAAGGCATCTCCGTCGGGTTTGTAACGCAGGCTTTTAAAATAATTCGACAGAGCTTGTTCATTTTGCTTCAAAAATTCGTGACGTGCGTTAAAAGGTAATGTATCACAAACCCCAAGTATATACCTTGCTTTTTTCTTTTCTCTGTTCACATTAATTTCGCTATCAGCTTGCTCACACAAAGTTTTTAAATTGTTTAATCCTTGAGTTTGCAGTGGATTAAATAAGCCATCAACAAAAAACCCAAAATACTTACCAAAAGGATAACTTAGCTCCCTCAGTTTTAGAGACCAACTGACCACTACTCCGTTTTCCGTTTCCTGAAAAGTCCATTCATCTGTTGCAAGTCCGTGATTACCAAAGTCTAATACACTTTGAATCAGGCTGTAAGGTTCGCTTTTCACAATTTTCAGACTTCCCTCACCGCTACCCTTACTTGTCCAGTAGAGTTCAGCACCTTCGCCTAATTTGGCTCCTTTATAGTTAAGTGTCATCCCGGGATCATCCAGCTTAAAAGGACTCCATTTCTTCCAATTGTTTAAATCATTTACCTGCCGAAACACAAGCATGGAGCTGGTTTTTATTTCAATTGATTGTGTTGTTTCTACTTCATCATGCATAATCAAAGGCAACAACAAAGCGACAATCAGAAAAAACAGCAAGACAAATCCAAAAAATTTAAGTACACGCATAAGCTTATTATTCAATAAAATACGCTATTCCAAAATTCAACATCAACAATTGAACATGATTAGTTCTATTAACAGTTGCCTCGTTCATTTTGTATGAAAAATCAAATTGAGCTCCAATATATTCGACCTCCATTGTAATACTCCAGTCAGGCAAAGGACTGAATCTCATCCCGGCAGCCGTAAATATAGTGAATTTAGCTCTAGTATCTTTTGTTTCTCTGAAAATCAATTCATCGCCATCTTCCGTCTGTACCCTTACGATACCAGCTGGTTTTGTTACAGTTAAAGCACCTGCCATCATTTTGAACGTAAAGGCTGCATAATCATTCAATGGTAAGTCAAAACAAAAACCCACCAATCCTATAACCGTTCTGAACGGATTTACGTTTACAAATGCAGTATCATAAATAAAATTGGAGTTGATGTATGCGCCAGTAAATCGTTGTGCATCTATTGTGTTCCTATTGTATGAAAGTAAACCACCAAATCCGACATTCTCACTATAAAAATAAAAACCTTCCAGGCCATAATGTGCTCCCACCGTAACAAAACTACTGTAATCCAAATTTCCGGTGAATTTACCGAATGACATTACAGGAATGCCATAGCCAGTCCGAAGCTTCAACATACCAGTCTCTTTGCCTTGTCCGTTACCTTTTAGAGGGAACGACAAACAAAAGGACAGGGAAAATAAAAATATAAAAATGATTCTTTTCAAAAACAAAAGATTTTTACACTATACTTTATACGTCATTTCCGTGAGAAAGTTGTGTAAATGCGTCTCTCATTCTTTCTAGTCCTTGCTGGAGGAGCGACCTTGGGCAAGCTACATTGATTCTCATAAAACCTTCGCCACCGGGACCAAAATCAATTCCGCTATTCAATCCAAGTTTTGCCTCATTGATCAGAAAAGATTTCAATTCATCGTCTGGCAGTTGAAAAGCTGAAAAATCGAGCCAGATCATATAGGTTGCTTCAGGTTTTATCAATTTTACTTTTGGTAGTTGATCAGCCAGAAAATCAGTAACATAAACAATATTGTCAAAGATATAATCCAAAACCTGACCCAACCATTGTTCCCCTTTTTCTAAAGCCGTTTGAGTGGCTACCATTCCGAAAAGATTTCCCATTTCAATATGTAGCCGCGAGATAAATGATTTGTATTGTTCGCGCAATGCCGAATCGCTGATAATAACCGATGAGGACGCCAAGCCTGCAAGATTAAAGGTTTTGCTTGCCGCATGCATGGTGATAATATTTGCGCTTAATTCAGGAAAAACCTCAGCAAACACCTGATGCTTGTGTCCGGGAAGTACCAGGTCGGCATGGATTTCGTCTGAAATCACCAACAAATTATGCTTCAAACAAATCTTTCCCAGCTCGGTAAGTTCCTGCCTGGTCCAGGATCGTCCTACCGGATTATGCGGGTTACATAAGATCAACATTCGGGCTGTTTGGGCTTGCTTTTCGAGCTGTTCAAAATTAATCTGATATTGATCACCTTCTCTAATCAGTTGATTATATATTAATTGGCGGTTATTCTCCTGTACGGCAGAAAAGAATGGAAAATACACAGGAGGTTGTACAATAATTTCATCGCCCGGATTGGTAAGTGCCAAAACAGCAAAGTTCAATGCCGGAACAACTCCCGGGCTAAACAAAATCCAATCCTTCTCCACTTTCCAGTTATGCCTTTTTTGAAGCCAGTTAATTATAGACTCATAATACGATTCCGGCCTGAAGGTGTATCCATAAATGGGATGCTGTGCTCTGTCTATTACAGCTTGCCTGATAAATTCGGGCGTTTCAAAATCCATATCTGCCACCCACATTGGAAGCACATCAGGATGACCAAAAATCTGTTTACGTAGATCATACTTAACACTTGCCGTGTTTGCTCTTTCAATAAGCTTGTCAAAATTATATTCCATAAATTAAATTTGTTGTCATTCAAATGTAATCCTAATAAATTGGTTTGTTTTTTAGAACCAGCAAAATTAAGCTAATTATCATAAACCGCTGTCTCACATAATCCATGAATCAAACACGAATTATATGGCACTAAACGCGCTCTTGTCGCAATCTGTTTCAATAATTTCTACTTTTACTTTTTGTTATTACTTGCTACGTAAACCGGATAAATTTTTAATTAGAAGGATCAAATGATTCTTTTCAGAAAAAAATGAGATGAAATTTTTTTACTGGTGAGATCAATTCTTCAAATAAATCGAAATCGTAAATAACTCAATATAAGATTATTATGATAAATCGCATTTATAGTTTTTTATACAGTAAACAAACCATGAAAGCATTGATACTAGCGACATTAATAGTATTCCTGTTTTCGATGTGGAACAGGTTTATCTATATAGATGATGCCTTTTTCAGCGAACAAGCCTACTGGTTAGCTAAGGATGGGGTTGTAAAAACAGTAAGTCTGATTGATTTTCTGGGATGTGATGTCCGGCTTTTTTCTTATCATAAACTTAATATACTCGTCGGGGCAGGTCTCATTAAGATTTTTGGGTGGTCAGTTACCCCACTCCGCACATTCACTCTGATTTTATACGTTTTATTTCTATTGGTATTCACGCAGTATTCCATGCAATTGCTAAACACTAAAACCCTAAATCAACAAGTTCTAATCGCACTATTTTTTCTGATAGTCAATCCGTTAATTGTTCTCTATGCCTTTACTTTCAGGCCGGAAATCTGGGTGATGTTTTTTGGATTTATCTCATTTGTTAAGCTTGACCAAAGCAGAAACAGCAACCTAACCGTAAAAAATGTAGTATTGGCTGGTTTTATGGCAGGGCTGGCATTTCTGACTCATCTAAACGGATTAATTTTTCTGGTGGCCGGGGCTGTGTTGTTAATTTATTAAAGGCAATGGAAATCATTTGTGTGGTTCAGTATTGCCGGTTTTTTTACCTCCATCCTATATTTTGCAGATCTTTGGCAGTAAGGACATCTCGAAACCTGGCTCTATCAAATAAAAAACTGGCCAGATAATAACGCGACAAACTACCTATCGGGAAGCCTTATCGAACTTGTTAAAAATGTAATCATAAAACTAAGTCAGGAGCATCAACGATTCTTCTGGAGTCCAAAAGTATGGGGTATTTCCTCTTTTTTTATTCTGGTATTGGTATTTAATTTTAAACGACTTTTTAAGATTCATCCGAATTTAATAATTTACACCATTACACTTATTCTAACACTCAATGTCCTTGGATCACAAATTGCCGAACGCTTTCTCATTTATTTGTTCCCCTACATGTCGCTTATCATTTCCTATGGGTTGGTCAATTTGATTCGCGAAAAAAAATTCCAACTAAAAATCTTATTCACCATTTTATTGATTTTACAAATAATGACTGTAAGCATTAAATTTGTTGATATCATTAATAAAAACTCTCCACATCTAAAGATCACGGAAGATATATTCTCAAATATCCCTGACAAGCAAAGCTTGATTCTTGTTCCTTACAATATGGTATTCAATGCATTAGACAAATATCCTCTGGCTAGTTTCAAAGCTTTTGAATACAAAGAAGTAGCGCAGGGACACGCCTTTGCGGAGGATGAGTTATTCAAACGTGCTGATACGCTAAACATCAAATCGATTGTAATTCCCTTGCCCGGATTTAA
>DJWN01000007.1 GCA_002440975.1 Bacteroidales bacterium UBA6229 | reverse complement strand
TCGGTCTCCATCATCACCCTTAACGAGGAAAAAAATATTCGTCGCTGCCTCGAATCTGTTGCCGGCATCGCGGACGAAATTGTGGTGGTGGATTCCTTTTCAAAGGATCAGACCGAAGCCATCTGTCGGGAGTTTGGCGTGAGGTTCAGTAACCACAAGTTCGATGGACATATCGAACAAAAAAACAGGGCGATGGAGCTCTGTCAATACGATCATATACTTTCGCTGGATGCCGATGAAGCCTTGTCGGATAAGTTGAAGCAATCCATCCTGCACGAAAAAGAAAAGGGTTTCCCGGCAAAGGTTTACCGGATGAACCGGCTCACCAACTATTGCGGAAGCTGGATCCGGCATTCGGGCTGGTATCCCGATCGTAAAATCAGATTAATACACCGAGACTATGGTTATTGGGGCGGTGCCAACCCCCACGACCAGCTGATTCCAAAGCCCGGCGTAAAGATTGCGCAACTGCAGGGTGATCTGTTTCATTATTCGTATTACACTACAGAAGACCACTTTAAACAAGTGGAATATTTTACAACAATAGGTGCCGATTCTTATTTCAAACAGGGCAAAAAGGCCTCCTTAACAAAACTTTATCTGGCTCCTCTTGGGAAGTTTGTTCGTGATTTTATCTTCAACAGAGGCTTCCTCGACGGGAAAGCCGGGTGGCAGGTTTGTACCATCTCGGCAAAAGCTACTTTCCTCAAATACAAAAAATTACGCGATT
Source organism: Bacteroidales bacterium UBA6229 (assembly GCA_002440975.1). Taxonomy (GTDB): domain Bacteria; phylum Bacteroidota; class Bacteroidia; order Bacteroidales; family F082; genus UBA5536. The sequence goes on along the minus strand of DJWN01000007.1, from coordinate 16,260 downwards.
TACACAGACAAATTGCCCATGAATAAAATCCTTATCAGCCGTACCGACAGTATTGGCGATGTGATGCTTACCCTTCCTTTGTGCGGGTGGATAAAACAACAGTTGCCCGAAACAAAGCTGGTTTTTCTGGGCAAAAACTATACCCGGGCCATTGCTGCTTCCTGTATCCATATCGATCAGTTTATCAGCTGGGACGAGCTCGGCACACTGTCGCGGGCTGATCAAATAGATCAACTGAAGCAACACAACTGCGATGCTGTGATACATGTTTTTCCGCAAAAAGACATCGCCAGACTTGCGGCAAAGGCAGGCATCCCACTGCGTATCGGGGCTACCGGCAGATGGTATCACTTCCTTTATTGCAACAAGCTGATTCCGCTTACGCGAAGACGCTCAGACAAGCACGAAGCACAGCTTAACATCGCATTGGCTCAGGGACTGGGAATCAAATCCGTAGTTGAACTCAACGACATCCATAACTTTTATGGTTTCGGGCCGGTTAGCTCTCTTCCCGAGGAATTTAATTCATTGATGGATCCTGACAAAGTAAAACTGATCCTCCACCCACGCTCTAAGGGTAGCGCACGCGAGTGGGGGCTCGATAATTTTAAAGCCCTGATAAAGCTCTTGCCCGAAACCAACTACCAGCTTTTTATCTCAGGAAGTACAGCTGAAGGTGAAGAACTGAAGGAGTGGATCAATGGACTTCCGGCCCATGTGATCAATATTTGCGGCAGGATGAATCTGGAAACCTTTATTGCATTTATTGATCGGGTTGATGGTTTAATTGCCGCTAGTACCGGTCCACTGCACATTGCCGCTGCCTTGAACAAAATTGCGCTGGGCATCTATCCTCCCATGCATCCCATCCACCCGGGAAGGTGGGCTCCACTGGGGCAAAGGGCCGCCTTCGTTGTAAAACCAGGCAGCTGTAACGACTGCCGAAAAAGCAAAAAATGTCATTGTATCACCGAAATCACTCCGGAATCCGTTATTGAGCAACTAAATCGTTTGCTGAAATGAAAACTACCGACAGATGGCTCGTAATCGTTAATCCTACTGCTGGTGTTGGCAAGGCAGCCAAAGACTGGCCACAAATAGAACAGCTGCTCATCAACAAGGGTTTCGATTTTAAAGCAGTTCTTACCAGGCATCCTTTTCATGCCATCAGTCTGACACGCGATCTGGTACAACAACATGGCTATCAAAAAATTATTGCCGTTGGCGGCGATGGCACGCTGAACGAAGTGGTGAACGGAATTTTTCAGCAAAACCGATTCCCTACCACCGAAATCATGCTCGGAATGATAACCGTTGGCACCGGCAACGACTGGGGCAGGATGTACGAATTTCCTAAAAAATACAAAAAGGCCATCCGCATCCTCAAAAACGAACGCACCTTTTTGCAGGATGTGGGAAAGGTGAAATACCGCTACGACAGCGAAAACAAAAGCCGCTATTTCATTAATATGGCCGGCATGGGTTACGATGCGTTGGTGGCTAAAAAAACCAACCTGATGAAGGCCCGCGGAAAAGGCGGAACGCTCGCCTATCTTTATAATCTGGTTACCGGATTGTTTCAATACAAAAACACCCACCTGCATATCAAAGTGGACGACAAAGAAGTGCTCAACGATAAGGTGTTCAGCCTGAGCATCGGCATCTGCAAATTCAATGGCGGGGGTATGATGCAGCTACCTAAAGCCGTTCCGGATGACGGTCTTTTTGATATCACGGTGATTCGCAAGACATCGAAATTCAGGGTAGTCAAAAACATCAAAAATCTTTACGATGGCAGTTTCATCAAGCTTCCGGAGGTATCTGTTTTTACTGGAAAAAAAATTACCATCACCTCCGTACCTCCACATTCTATCTACCTCGAAACCGATGGTGAATCACTGGGCAACTCCCCTTTGGATTTCGAGATCGTCCCTAAAGCCGTGAAATTGATCATCCGTAAAAAAGCCTTAAAAAAATTATCTCAAAACCTTTAAATACAAAACTTTATACCATGAAAAAAGTTATCAGTACAACAAATGCACCAGGAGCCATCGGACCCTACAGCCAGGCCATCGTAGCCAATGGAATGATTTTTATCTCCGGACAGGTTCCCATCGATCCGGCAACCGGAAAAGTGGTGGAAGGCGACATCACCGCACAAACCGAACAGGTGATGAAAAACCTCGAAGCCATCCTGAAAGCAGCGGGTAGCAGCTTCAGCCAGGTTGTAAAATCCACTTGTCTGCTCAGCGATATGGCCAATTTTGCCGCCATGAATGCCGTTTATGGCAGCCGTTTTGCCGAAAATCCGCCTGCAAGAGCAGCCTTTGCAGTAAAAACTTTGCCGCTTAATGTGTTTGTGGAAATTGAAATGATTGCCCTAAAAGCATAAGCATTTCGAATCTCTCTAAAAAAATCGCATTTTAATATTCTCCCGCTGATTCCGCTGATTATTGCAGATATATACTATCGGTTATCATCGTATTAAATAAAAATCAGTGTGAACCGGCGCAATCTGCGGGAGTCATTTTCCATTTTTTTCAGTACTTTCAATCCATATACTGATCGATTAGAATGTTAGTAATCAAGGTAAAGGATTACAAAAGCATTCAGTCAAAAAAAACTTATCAGTACGTTTGATTTACTTGATCAACTCCTGTCTGAGTATTTCCAGGGCTGTGAGGGCACTTCGGCGGATATTGCGGCCTCTGTGTTCTCCAAAATGAAATAGTTTTGATTTCACGAAGTCGGGACCGGCCAGTGCAATCCAAATGGTACCAACAGGTTTTTCTGCTGTTCCTCCATCGGGGCCCGCAATTCCTGAAGTGGCAAGAGCATAGGTGGTATTTAGTTTTTGGCGTACCCCAGCAGCCATTTGTTCAACAACTTCCCGGCTTACTGCACCATGTTTTTCGAGTGATGTGGCGGATACTTCAAGTTGATTTTCTTTTACCTGATTTTCGTAAGCCACCACACTGCCTTTAAAGTAAGCAGAGCTTCCTGCTATGCTGGTGATCAGGTGAGCTATATAGCCCCCGGTGCAGCTTTCGGCTGTTGAAAGGCTGGCTTTTTTTTCGATTAACAAACGCCCAATCACCTGCTCCAGCAGTTCGTCATCATAGCCATAAATCAGGTTCGGGATCAGTTTGTAAAGTTTTTCGGTTTCTGTTTTCAGGCTTTTCTGAAGAAATTTCTGGTCGGTATGTCTGCCACTTAGCCGCAGCCTTACGATGCCTGGCTGGGGCAGATAGGCCAGTTTGAGAAAGTTGGGAAGAGCATTTTCCCAGTCTTTGATCTGGTCGGCCAGAAACGACTCTCCAACACCACTGGTCATAATGGTTTTGCGCAGGTAATGCATCTCGCTGAACAGGGCTTTGAAGCGGGGTAGCACTTCCTCTTCCATCAGTGTTTTCATTTCGAAAGGGACGCCCGGAAGCGAAACAATCACGCTGTTTTCTTTTTCGAACCACATACCAGGAGCTGTTCCCACACTGTTGGTGAGTGGTGTGCAGGCTTCCGGGAGCCAGGCTTGCTGCCGGTTGCGATCGGTAAGCGGAAAGTTGCGAAGCTTAAAAAGTGATTCCACATGTTTAAGCGTTGGTTCGTGAAAGACAAGCCGGGTGTCGAAAAAACTACACAAAGCAGGTTTGGTCACATCATCGGCTGTTGGGCCCAGTCCGCCGGTGAGCAGTACAAACTGCGCCCTGCTGATAGCATCCGAAAGTGCGTCGGATAAAGCATCGGGTTCATCGGCGATGGTTATGATGCGTTGCAGGTAAATCCCGCTGTCGCTGAGGTGTTCGGCCATCCAGGAAGCATTGGTGTTGACAACCTGACCTATCAGTAATTCATCACCAATGGAGATAATCTCGGCTTTGCCGGTTTTATCCTTGTTTTGCATGGGAGATTAAAATTGGATATAAGAAAAACCAAGGTCTTTGGGGATGATAGACATCACGGGAATAGTGCTTTCACGGATAATCTGCTGTGCGGCCGAGCCAATGAAAAACTCGACCAATCGGTTTTCCTGCTGTGTCATTATCATGATCAGATCGATATCCTGTTGCTCTTTGGAATAATTGAGGATAGCCGGAACCAAATCCTGTGTGGAACTGCCTGTTTCGAGCAGTGTGGCCTTGCATTTGATGCCGGCTTCCTGAATAAAATTTTGTGCCTGAAACAGTTGTGCCTTCAGTTGTTGTTGGATGGCTTTGGAATCAGCATCCCATAATACCGAGATCACTTGGATAGTGCTTCCAAAGAGTCGTGCCATCTGTATGGCATGAGTTACCTTTTGGCGGGTATCTTTGGTGAGATCGAGTGGAAGTAATATGCTGCGACATCCATCGAAATGGGTTTTTGTGTTGAAGGTTATCACCGGAATTTTTGATTGCCTGATCACTTTGGATGTGTTGGAGCCTATCATCCCAAATTTTTCTGATTCGGTTAGGGCATCATTGGTGCCCATCAGAATAAAACGGCTGTTGAACTGTTCGGCAGTTTCGAGTATGGCTGAGTGAACCTTGCCACGCTTCACTACGGGCATTACGCGCAGGCCTGTTTTTTTACTTACCTCACTGGCAATTTCTTCGAGCCTGTGATTGATGTCTTTGGTAATTTGTTGTTTTTGTTCTCCGGAAAAAAGGCTGTTGAGGAAGTCCCTTTCTTCGTGAACATACAATAATACTAATTCCGTTTGAAGCAAACGGGCAAGGTTATAGGATTGTTCGAGTGCTATCAGTGATTGTTCATTAAAATCAACTGGTATCAGCAGTGAAATGGCTTTTTCGGACATGGATTAATTTCTTTGTTACCTTTGCAAAATTATCCAAATCATTCAATAATACAAGAATAACTTATGCGTCGAATTCCTGAAAGCCAGTTAGTGCTTGCGGCTGACGGTAGCGTTTATCATTTGCGATTACATCCCCATCAACTGGCCGACGACATCATCCTGGTTGGCGATCCGAGTCGTGTTGAAATGGTTTCTTCCTTTTTTGATCAGCTTGAATACAAGGTGAGCAACCGTGAAGTATATACAAACACAGGTACTTACAAAGGGAAACGAATTACTGCTTTATCAACAGGAATGGGGCCGGATAATATTGATATTGTGCTGAACGAGCTTGATGCTTTGGCAAATGTGGACCTGCGTACCAGAAAGGTGAAGTCAAATCTCAAAAGTCTTAACCTAATCAGGTTGGGAACCAGCGGGGCACTTCAGGCCGATATTCCAACCGGAGATAGCTTTGTAGCCGGAAAGATGGCGCTGGGCTTTGATGGCATCATATATTTTTACGACAAAGCCAAAGATGTTGTGCTTCAGGATTATACCGATGCTTTTGTTGCTGATACTGATTGGCCTTCCACTTTGCCCTACCCTTATGTGGTGAGAGGGTCGCAACGATTGCTTGATAAAATTGCCTTTGATTGCACGCAAGGGATAACGGCAACTGCAGGAGGGTTTTACGCACCACAGGGCAGGGCTCTGAGGCTTGGTCTTGCGCACGAGGAGATGAATAAGCGCATTGAGGCATTCCGTTTTAAAGGGGAAAAAGTGACCAATTTGGAAATGGAATCTTCGGCCCTATACGGTTTAAGTCAAATGATGGGACATCAGGCACTTACGATTTGTGTCATCATTGCCAACAGGGTTACCGAACAGTTTAGCAGTGATTACCAACCCTATATGTTGAAACTGATCAAACAGACCCTGGATCGGCTTGTAGCAGATTGAGCCTGGATTGGTAAGCTGTGTTACTTGCCTGTTTTAGCTATATCAGTCCAGCGTTGTATAGCAAATGGGAAAGTGATGTTAATCTTAAATTTGAATAAGATTATCACACTTGTCTGGTATTTATAAAATAAAAAATGCTTAATAGCTGGAATAATTTAGGCTCTGACAGGAATGCCCCGTTAGGGACGACATTATTTTTTATAGGATTATAGTGTAAAATTATCTAACCTTCGCCATCTACTGCTAAAATCAAAAAGAAGTTCAGGCAGTGGATTAAATAGTGACTTTTTCTAAATGTGAGAAGTCATATTTTTTTCAATTAATGTAGTCTGAGAACCATCTCATGTAAAGTGAGTATCAGTATTTCAAGTGATTGATGACTTCCCTTATATTGAAATGAAGAAAAGATTCTGTTCAGCGGGGACTATATCATTATTTGGCAGTGTTTTGAATAAATTTTTGCTCGCATTATGTTGATTAAAACCTTTAGCTGTGTTTGCCCGATCAAAACCCAAGTTTACATAATGTAAGTAAAATAAAAAAAAAATATCTCTTTTTAAAGTGCAGCTAATCAGGCGACTAAAAATTTTTTTAAATTTTTTCAAAAAAAAGTGATTAGATTTGAGTACTTCTTGACATATAATGGGTGAAGAAGGGGCAGTGCAATTTGTAACTAAAACCTGTACCAATACTTCATCAAATAATTCATCAACAAAGACTACTTCGGAATATGTACCGGAAAAGTGTTTTTTTTACTAACCAAAAATCAATATTATGAGTTTAAAAATCGAAAAAGCAGGCGTTTTAGCCATTTTCCTTCTTGGTGGATGGATAGCTGTTAATTTTAGTTCGTGCCATAAAAGCAGCGAAGAAGTACATACCATTTTACTAGCCGATGAAAATCCTGCCGAACTTGTTGAGCAGTTTAATGAAGCCATGCAAGCCTGGAAACAAGGCGTACCCTTTAAGAGCGGCGAAAAAATCAGCATTGATTCAGCTATCTGGTATATTGATGCTACACTAAATTACTACTATGCCAACAGCAATGCCTCAAGTGCAAAGTTTCACTGGGATACAGTATATGTGGAAATGAAACTGGTAAACGATTATGAAGCCATGTACCAACAGGTATTTGCCAGCTACGACGAATCCTTATCCGGATTAGCCGAAAAATACCATGCCATCAGCGGCGAAAACAAACGCTTCGTTATGGCCATGATCAATGATGGCGGGCCATTGCCGGATAATAAACGTAAACTGCAGATTGTTACTATTTCAGGTACTGGATTTTTCCAGAGTTCAGGTGATTTTGGGGAGGATGAGGCATATTTGTGGAATCGCAATGCTCAGTTTGATTGTAACGGAGAGAGTGCACCTGGCGCTCCTGTCATTTTTGAGACAATGCTTGATGCACATTTTAATGCACCTCCAGCTGGTTCATGTCATTGGTTTTTTTATGGTCCAATTACATATCATCGGCTTTACTATTATGATTATCCATTAAATTCTACTTTGCAAAACTACCTTGATTACAAAATCTATGCTGCTTCTTCTGCTGTTGGTGTTGGGCTTACGGATGAAGTAAAATGTCTCGAAGATGATCAAAACAATTCGGGTATACACGAGATGCAATTTTATTACGACCATCTGAAAGTTTTTGTAAATGATTGGCTGGCATCTCCGGAAAACACAGAAAACAAAAAACTTGCACCTTCTTCAAAAATTGAAAGTCCAACTGATTTTATCGGGGACTTTTCGATCATTTATCATAGGCCAGTTTTTGAATTCCGCAAGAGAGGTAAAAGGTGCTCAATTGCTATTGAAATTCCTCCGATTGATTAATGCACTACCCAAACATGAGAGCTTTTAGCGTAATCATCATTTTGCTATTGTGTTGGCAATTATCCGCACAAAACACTTACAGCCTCCTTATGGCATCAGATATTCGACACGACCCCAGAGATGTTATTGAGCTTTCTGATGGTAGTATTGTCGCACTGGTTAATGAATATACAGGACATGATTACACACCGGATTCTCAATACCACAAAGGTTTGTTTTTAAAAATTAATAGTGTAGGAGATACTACTTTGCTTTATCCTCCCATGGGTGATACCTTGTTTGGATTTAATGCAATTGTCAATAGCAACAATAGTGGATATTTTCTTTCCGGTATTTCTGTTTGGCCCGATAGCACCAGAAGATCATTAATGCTATTAGAAGTGGATAATAAGTTAAATAAAGTATGGGCGAAACATTATTTTTTAGAGGATGCCTTTAGTCATTCTTTAACAAAAATTATTCCTGTTTCAGATGGGTACTTTGCTTTTGGATTTATTCAATTGTCAATAACTGGTGGCCCTTATCCTTTGTTATGCAAAATTGACAATTCCGGCAACTTAATTAGGTATCATATTTATCCTGATAGTGCTCCCGGTGTATTTGAATATGCATTCAATCCCGACAAAAGCAGGATTTGGCTTTTTTCAACCTCTAATCTTGATCCTATTAACGTTGCTTCACGAGCCGTTTTTGATACAAATTTTAACCATCTCTATTCTGAAGCAATAGTTGCGCCAGGTGCAAGGCTTTATACGCATCATTGGAAAAATGATACCAGCTTCTATCTGGCTTATCAAGAGAATCGCACAGGATCTGCTTTTCAGGATTATGAATTACACATTGGGCTTTATGATACTTTGATGAACCCTATATATGAAAATGAATTTGGTGATTACGAGTCTGATGATTATCCTGCCTGGCATACTGCCATCAGCTATCAAAACCCCGACAGCATCTTTTATACCGGCACTATTGGTGTGTATTTTGGCTATCCTCCACAAGGTTATACCAATTACATCATACTCGGACAAACAGACGAGCAATTGCAGGAAAGATACAGGCAATATATTGGAGGCGATGGTTACTATCATGCAGAATTTATCAAAGCAACAAGGGATGGTGGTTGTTTTTTGGGGGCAAACCGATACAACCATACTACGCTTGTAAATGATGCCATCTTTATGAAGCTTAACGGCCAGGGCGAACTTGTTTACCTGGTGGGGCAGGATGTCCCAAACTATCGTTTCATGCTTTATCCCAATCCCACAACATCCCAACTGCATATCCGGACTGCAATACAGGAGTATTCCATTTCAATCAGGGATATGAATGGAAAGCTAATACATGAAGGTTTTTCAGAAGACAATAAATGTATCGTCAATGTTGATCACTATTTATCAGGCACATATGTAATTTCATTTATCACAAATGGAGAACTAATTGAAACACATAAATTTATAAAACAATAATCAAGATGAGAACAAAACCACTATTAATTGGATCGTTTTTAATTTCTTTTCTGTTATTCACAAACAACATATCTATTTTTGGGCAAACTTGTGCAACCTGTCCCGGCAACACTGTAACGGGTATCAAAGCATCAGCCTTTGGAGATGGAAACACTGCAAGTGGCAATTATAGTTTTGTTGCTGGAAGAAGTTCGGAAGCCAGCAAACACAATGCAGTTGTAATAGGCAGTTATTCAAAAGCTACTGGTCTTCATTCATATGTAGTTGGAAGTAATTCATTTGCCACAGGCAATTTTGCTTATGCTTTTGGTGGTAATTCAAAGGCGGAAATGGATTTTTCTATGGCAATAGGCCATAATATTTCAGCTAATCTTGGTGGATTCGCACTTGGTGTCGGTAAAGTGGATGCATTGTTAGCAAATAATAAACAAGAGTCACTTGTCATAGGTTTCAACAGTGCCTATCCAACACTTTTTGTCAGCCGGACACCTATTGACCAGCAGTCAGGTCGCATCGGCATTGGCAACGTAACTGATCCCCAGGCCAAGCTGCACATCCGTGCAGATAAGTTGGAGGATGCCAGCTTGTTGCTGGAGCCTAGTGATCCACGTCAATTGGCCAAACTCCAGCTATTGGATGGCGGCAGCGGCCTCACGGCAGGCATTAAAAGCGGCTTACAGCTGTTTACCAACCTGGAAATTATGCAGTTTGCTGCACCACAGTTTGTTTTTGATGGACCCGTAAAGGTTGCCCTACTCGAAGTAAATGGTGCTTATAACCTGCCCACTACAGCCGGCACAGACGATCAGTTTTTGCGTGCCGATGGCACCTGGGCAGTTCCCGATGCTGGAGTCGAAAACTATTGGCAACCCAGTGGTAACAATATCTTTTTTGGTAATGCTGTGGGGATAGGCATGGAGCCCAAAGAACGGCTATCCATCGACTCGCCCTATGGCAGACCCATCCATTTTCATATTGGAGGTTCACAGGGCATCAACAACAATGCCTGGTACAACGGCACAAACAATGTTCGTTCAGAAGATGGCCCTGCCTATCAAATTTCTTTTTCCAACCTCAACATGGCCTTTAAAGCAGCCGAAAACGAAAATGCCGGAAGTATTGTAAACTGGAACGAAGCCCTGGTAATTACGCAGCAGGGTAATGTGGGGATTGGTACCAACGACACTAAAACGTATAAACTAGCCGTAAAGGGTAAAATGATAGCAGAAGAAATAGTAGTAAAGTATTTCAACGAATGGCCAGACTATGTATTTGAGCCTACCTATCCGCTGATGCCACTGGTTGAGCTGCAGCAGTTTGTACAAACACATCACCACCTGCCAGATATGCCGGCAGCCGAACAAATGGCCGAAACCGGTGTGCCCGTGGGCGAAATGAATGCCCTGCTGCTTAAAAAAGTGGAAGAACTAACCCTTTATGTGTTGCAACAACAGAAAGAGATAGAAATGCTCAAAAAAAGACTTCATGAATAAAACCACTGCCAAAAACGAAGTACAATGAAACAATTGATAATACTAACTGGCTTAGTTCTGATACTGCCTTTTGCTATCCTGGCACAAACCACGGTTAAGTTTGAATATGATGCAGCCGGAAACCGCATCAAACGCTGGCTCGAAGTGAAGGAACTCAAAAGCAGCGACAGCCTGATAGCCGATCCCACGCTCTACAGCTTGATGGCTGATATAAGCGATGAAGCTACCCTCGGCGAAAATAGCAGAGAAACACAGGTATTTCCCAACCCTGTGGAACGCATCCTTACCGTGGCACCGGGCAGCGAAGCCGTTGCCATATGTCGCTACCGCTTGCTGGATACGCAAGGACGCCTGTTGGAAGACGAAACGACCGAAAGTTATCCCTTTCGTATCAATTTGCAGCACCGACAGGCAGGCACTTATTACCTGCACCTGCAAAGTAGCGAATTAAACCAATTGTTTAAGCTCATTAAAAATTAACCAAAGCCCGCCTAATTACGAACCACCAAAAATCAAGTTATGTCCAGAATCCTATTCACCCTGCTCAGTGTCCTGTTTTGGTTTAGCCTTGCTGCACAGCAACAAGGCGAAAATATTGTACTAAACCAGGCCATCAACGGAGGTCAGCATACCTACACCGCCACTCAGTCTGTCCGCATGGTGCCGGGCTTTAGCTATAAGCCGGTGACAGGAGGGGATTATTTTAAGGCTAGAATTGTGAATTACCCTGACCCGGTTGAACCTCCTGAAGCCGGAACTATTGGGGGACCCCCAGATGGTATTGTAGGCAATGATGGCGTGGTAGGTGGTGCAAAGGGCAGTTTTGGCGTAAATGAATATGGGCAGGCCGTTTATGAGTTTCCTTTGGAGTTTCCAGGAGGGCGTGGAGGAATGACACCCGAGTTAAGCCTGATATACAACAGCAGTGGTGGCGATGGTATATTGGGACCAGGCTGGTCGCTTGGTGGGTTGAGTGTGATAAGTGTTACGCACGGTAACGGCTATTATGATGGCTCTGCTGATGAGTCTATAGGACTGGACTATAAAAAAGATACTTATACCTTGGATGGTCAACGTCTGATACCCATTACAGGTGAAAATTCTTTCATGGAGTTTCGCACTGAGAACGACGGTTTCAAAAGAATAAGACGCTATCCTAGTATTAAGACCGGATCGAAAAATTCTCGTGACGAATACAATTATTATTTTAAGGTACAGACCAAGAGTGGGCTCAATTATTATTACGGAGAGGATCAAACAAACTCAAAGCTACAGGTGAACATTGGCTCATATGGTACAAAAGTAACCGTTTCGTATTATGTGAATAAGATTGAAGACAATTTTGGAAATGCTATACATTTTGAGTATGAAAACCATATAGGTGATGCGAATGAAGCGGCTCAAATCTATATTAAAAATATCACTTATACCTATACTATCAATGATAACACAGCAGATTATAGCATTGATTTTTTATACAGGGATCGAAATGCTCCCAAGCAGTCATATTACATCTATCAAAACAGTGCAAATAGTTCCGAATCTGTGTTGCTTTTTGAAAGCTCAAAACTGATAGAAAGCATGGTTTGTACCTTTAACGACACAAAGTCCATTGTAAAAACCTACGATCTGAAATATCAATTTAGAGGAACAGGAAGCTCTCAGGAGGAAAAGAAGGAATATCTTTATACTATACAGGAAAAGGGAAAGAATAATGAGATTCAATATAATAAAACAGTTTTTGATTGGGAAACTGAAATGGATTATGATATTTTTGAAGGTGAATCATGTTTAATTACTAAAACACCTCTAATTAACCCTGACGAAAACACTGTAAAGTATTCATTTATTGATTTCGACAACGATGGAACGAATGAATTGATACGAACTGGTTATAAGATTGAAAATAATATACTTGATATATCAGTTGAAGTATTTCGAAAAAACAATTTTCACCAATATTTACTTCATAAATGGTATATATATAGACAAGATAACTATTATTTGCTAAACGCACCATATTACTCATTTAACGATGTAAATGGTGATGGATTTCCTGATCTTTTTGTTGGTTTTTATGGGAGTAACGGAAATCATAGTTCATCTTTCTATCTAGTGCTTAACGATAACGGCAGTTTAAGTCCTGATGGAGATAATTATCTAAGTAACAATGCACAAACGATCATAAGTTTTAATGATTATAGAGTTCCATACCTGGCGGATTTTAATGGTGATGCCATTACTGATCTTATGTTAAAATCTTCAACGAGAAAAATTGATCTGGTTTGGAGATTAGGTGATACTGATTCACCTTTGATGTCAAATATTGATGATGACATAACTTTTAGTCCACAGAATGATGATATTGCAGCAAGTAATACGATTAAAATCGCCGACTATAATGGAGATGGAAGGGCTGACATTCTAAGAGAAAATAGAATAATTCATTACATTGTTAAAGCAAATGACGGGAATATGATGTTCAATAATTATGGTGGGCAAATATCTGTTGATTTAGCAAGTGCTGTTATTTGTAATTTAAATTCAGATAACAAATTGGATGCTGTAAAACGCGGTCATGTTTCTATAGAATATGATCCTGATTCATACATAAACGGTGTCGTGCAAACTAGCATAACTGGTTATCTTGGAAGTGGAACACATTATTTTAAGACCCGTTATTACAATAGGTTTAAATTTAATGTGCCATCTCCGGATGACATCCCCCAACATAACCATTTCGAAGTGAGTGGAAGTAACAGCAAAATTACACCTGTTGATTGTACAGGAGATGGAATTAATGAATTTATACTGGATTACAAATTTGATTTTACGTTTTATGAGCTACCCAACTCTAGGTTTATTAATGATGTGAGTGCTATTAATGATTATATTGTAGGCACGGGAACCAGCCATCTATCTATTCTTTATTATCCAAACAATGCAGGGGATGATGGATATATCAAACGCATCGGCTACAATGAAAATCGCCAAACAGCATTTATTAATGGTGACCTCCAAACAGACCTATATAATATTGAAATAAATGAAAACAATACTCAGGATAAGGTATATATTGGTTATCCTAAGTATAATGGAAGTCGCATTTCTCGCATCACCAACAGCCTCGGTGTAACCACCGAAATTGAATACGATTTTACGTCCAATCGGGAAGTATATACACCTGGCTTTACAGCCGATTATCCGGTTATTCCATACAACAGCAGCATGCCCGTGGTTAAAATTGTACGACACCAAAACGGTGTCGGTGGCTGGCACCTGGAAAAGTATCAATACGAAAAGGCTATTGCACATGCCGAAGGACTCGGGTTTATGGGATTCCTCAAAACGGTGCGTACAGATCATACCCTTAATCGTACCTACATCGCAGAGTATGATTACGATGATACCTTCTACTATACCTATCCGGCACAACAAATAACAAACCATAAAGACGGAGCAAAGATCCTTTCGAAAACCCAAAGCTTTTACCATAGAGCTTTTGATGGCCTGTATAATAAAAAATATTACTATGTGGCACCAAATGAATCTGTAACATCATATTATGATCCCGTTAAAGCAACAGTTTATAAAGTTGAGAAACAAAAGTTTGAGTTGTATGATGATTATGGCAATCCGGGCAAAATAACCACCTCCAATGGCCCTACGCTTAATAATATGCATTTCGAAACCGAGCTCGTACAGAGCTTTGAAAACTTTACAAACAGTAAAAAATGGATGCTGAGCCGGCTCAGAACGGCCACAACAACCAAAAAAACCTTAAACCAACAGCCTGAACCCGATATTGTGATCAGCTCTGGTTTTCAGTATTATGGCGGCGGTGATAACTCCCCGCGCGAAGGCATGTTATACAAAGAAATCCTGCACGATTACGACAAGTATAACCCCAACCATATATACAAAACCACCAAAACCTATACCTACGACGATTTCGGAAATATTACAACAACACTATTAACTGCAGACAATGACCAAAAGGTAACGACCAACAATAGGATTACTACAACAACGTATAGTGATAATGGCCGTTTTGTGAAAACACTCACCAACCCCATGCTTCATAGTACCAGTAGGGTATATGATGAAGTACTTGGGACCATACAATACGAAACTGATGATGATAATGATTTGACCTCGATGTTTGAATACGATGCCTTTGGCAGACTTCAAAAAAGTATTGCGCCTGATCTTATACAACATGCCAAAGTGCTGCGCTGGGTTGAAAAAGGTGATCCTGATGCGCCTGACAATGACTATGCTGTGTATTACAGCTGGGAGCGCAGCTCAGGTCAGACCCCTGTAAAGGTTTACTACAGCAGCACCGGTCTCGAGCTGCGTACAGTAACAGTGAACTTTGACGGTGCCACGGTTTATGTTGACCAGTTGTATGATAACCAGGGCAGGCTAAGTAAAAAGTCGGAGCCATACTTCAAAGGAGGTACAGCTTTTTATACCACACTACAATACGACAAATTTAACCGTATCCAAAAGCAGTTTGCCCCCAATCGCGGCATAACAACTATTACTTACGATGGCCTTACTACCACAACCGAGCGGAAAGTATCTGCCATCGACGAAAAAATCCAGAAATCAGTAAAAGTATTAAACACTGCCGGATGGGTCAGCTATACCGAAGACCACTACGGCACTAGGGTGAGCAATTCCTACACCAGCAATGGCCGTGTGCATACCAAGAAAATTGCAGGCAACAATGCTACCGCACGATATTTTGAGTATGACATCAATGGCAACCTGATCAGCTATATGGATAGCAACCAGGATAATCCGGTCATATACACCTACAACGCCTTTAATGAGCTGGTAAGCGAAACCAATGCCAAAAACCAAACCACTACCTACGATTCCTATGATGCACTAAGCCGCTTGTTGCAAAAAACCGATCCCAACAACCAGATCACCATCTATAGCTACGACACCAAAAAAACAGGCCTGCCCGATTGGACAGAAGGCCCCGGCCACAAAGTGGAATACACTTACGACGATCTACTCAGGGTGGAAACCATAACCGAAACCATCAACGATCAAAGCTATACTACCTCGCATACCTACGACGAACTGGGCAGGCTCTCTGATCTGGTTTATCCGGGTGGCTACACCATCACACACCATTACAATATCAACGGCTATCAGAACAAAATTACCGAAGCAGCTACTGGCAAACTGCTTTGGGAAGGCACAACAGCCAATGCACGCAACCAGTTTACGCGGCAGCATATTGGTGAAGCACACGAACAGCAAATCGATTACTATCCCAAAACAGGCCTTGTTGAGAATATGATCAGCGGCGGCTTGCAGGATAATCATTACAACTGGGATTTGCTGGGCAACCTCACCTCTCGTACCACCCTGCACGGCATAGCAGAATCATTTGAATATGATTTTCTTAACCGGCTCAAATATGTGTTTCACAATGGCAGCCAGGCCTTGGATATGACCTATGACGAACTTGGCAATATCACCTACAAATCTGATGTGGGCACCTACGAATACCTCACTAACAAACCCTACCAGCTCGACAATATCAACAACAAACCCCTGCAAATTGGCTACGAAACGCAGGATGTGCAATACAACCATTTTAACAAGGTGATACAGATTAGCGAAACCAATGAAAAAGGGCAGTTGATAAAACAGCTGAATTTACAATACAGCATTGACCACCAACGCATCAGGCAAA
>DJWN01000019.1 GCA_002440975.1 Bacteroidales bacterium UBA6229 | reverse complement strand
ATTTAGAATATGCTTTAAGTCCAATTGTGAGAGTTTATAAAGATCTATGGTAAAATATCGGGCTGCAACTGGATAACCTGACCGAAAGTCGTATCATTCAAAAAAAGCCGGATGGAAGTACTTCTAATCAGGCAGGAAATTTGAAAGGCAATAGCTTTAGTATGTTTTCTGGTATAAATTATGACATTTCGAAACGATATCATTTGAAATCAAATATACTTTGCCATTTAACAAGATGGATTATACAAATCTTTATGCCGGATTAAGCTTTGGTTTATTGAATCCTAAGAAAAGCACGGCTGCCAGGTTTACCACGCTTGATGATGCCATAGCGAATGCCGATGAGGTGACTGATCTTGTTCTTCAGCGAAAAGGATTGTCTGTTTTCCCAGCTGAAATACTTGAAATGCCTAATCTTAACTACCTCTATTTGAATGGAAACCAGCTGAGTGCCCTGCCTGATGAATTGGGAAGGCTTACTAAGCTGGAACATCTTTTTGCAGCCGAAAATAAGATTGCTTACCTGCCACCCCAGCTGGGTGACTTAAAAGCACTCGAAGAACTTGATCTTAGTTATAACCAACTCAGTGAATTGCCGGATGAGATAGGGGAGCTCTCAAGGCTTAAGTTTTTAAAAGTGAATGACAACAACTTAACAGCTTTGCCGCAAACTATCATGAAGCTTCAAAATCTGGTTGAACTGGATGTGAGCAATAATGCGGGCCTGCTCAAACTTCCGCAGGCAATCAATCTGCTGGAAAATCTTGAGACTTTAATCGTTGATGAGACAACGGTTTTTCCTATTCCTTTCAGTCCGGCAAATCCCAGGTTGGAAATCATATACAAATAAAAATCCCTGTCAGTTTTCACCAACAGGGATTTTCGAACTTGTTTTGGTCGTTTAAGGTCTTGTATAGATATTTGATACGTTTCTGTAGCCGGCTTTGTCAAGATACCAGTCCTGGAAACTCTCGCCTCCCGAAGTGGCCCACTCGCCAAACTTAAGGTGTGTTTGTAGTATATCAACCTTTTCGTAAGGATAGTCAAAACTTACAGGTATTTCGATAGCCCAGGGCAGATTGTTGCCTGTTTTGTAATAACTTCCCATGGCAGGATCTGAATTGTCTTCCCACATGCCGAAATATTCATCCGAAGCCAGGTCGGTAGGCGGGCTATCCAGCAAATGAATCTCCTTGGCACGATCCTGATCGATGAAGATGAATGGATTGTAAGGGGCAGTTCCAAAACTGGCCTGCGGCGTACTCAGGGTCATGTTGATTTGTATGGTGTCAGTTTCAACATAAGGCACATCAGCCATGGTATTCAGGAAGCCATTGTTTTGATAAATCTGATTGATAGCGTCCATTACTATCCAAACGGTTTGATCGTTGTGTCCTGATTCGTAACCTTTTGGATCGAGGTTTACACTGTTTCCAACGATTCGGCTGCCACTTACACTTTCCACATTGGCCGGATTGACCGGAATGGCAACGCCAAAACCATTGTCAAGACTGGCACCGGCAGCCATCAGGCGGAATTTGGCATTCAGATCCTTTAATTCATTTTGGGCATTGGTAACGATTTCGTATTGCATAATTACTACCACATCATTAAAGTCGAAATCGCCAAGTCCGGGCCAGAGGTCTTCAAATGCAATGGTGGTGAAGTCGCTGCTATTGGGATAGAACGACTGAAAAGCTCTTTCGGGATCAGTGGGATATTCATCCAGATCGTCCGGTACACCATCGCCATCAGTATCGTTCACAACTACACTACCAATGCCTTCGGGATTGCATCCGGTTATGGCCAAAAAGTTTTGCTCCTCACCCAAACCAACCAGAGTTGCACCATTCACAAATAATTGATTTAAAGGAGTGTTAGATAAATTATTCAAATTATCGGTCGAGGATTCGATGGCACCACTCACGTTAACGAAGGACAGTTTATATTCTGTTTCGGCTTTAATCGAATTCAGACTGCCCTGACCGGTGATATTGGCGTACAATTCAAAAAATGTTGTCGAAAGCATACTGCCATTGCTGAGCACGGTATTCGACCCTCCGTTCACCTTGATTCTGGTATCACTTCTTAAATAACCATTTTCGAAATTGATGTTACCGGAATTGAATTCAGACAGGTCGGTACATGTCATTTTGCAGTTGTTGTAAACGTTTCCACCGCTGTTGAAATTGATCTTTCCATCCACGGTCACAGAGCCGTTATTTGTCAAAGTCCCTCCGGAATTCATATTGAAATCACCATTGTCCAGTGTTATATCTCCATTGTTAGTGAGATTGCTATTGCTGTTAGTATTGAAGTAACTATTTGCTATACTGATAGTTCCATCATTTATCATATTGCTTCCATTGAGTTCAATATGGTTTTCCGAATTGATTGTTCCGGTATTGGTAATGCTACTGTTCGTATTGAAATGGATAAAACCACCTGAAGTAATTACACCACTATTTGTAGCAGTTTCGTTGTTAAATTCAATATTGCCATTGGCACTAAAGTTGCCGGTGTTAATGTAAGGGGATACTAAGTTTTGAATAACAGCAGCACCTCCTACATTAAATTCTCCATGATTTTCAAGCTGACCGGATGACATAAACCCGTTATTTATATTAAAACTCGAGTTGGCATAAACTAATACTTTACTATTAGTACCCCAAATATTGATAGAGTTCACTGTCAGAATGCCTCCCTGTGTTACGATGATATGACAGTTAGTCCCGAGATCAATTGAGTTAATTGTTGCAGTACCACAAATTTTAAGCGTTCCGCCACCATTCCAGGATTGAAAATTCACATTTCCTGTAAAGTTATCCTGCACACAAATTGTTTTGCCTTGTTTAACATTGGCGGTTCCATTACCCGAAACAACCTGATCACAATCATCACATTCCGGCCCGTCTTCCTGAACGGCTGCAACTGATTTAAAACCACTTTGTTTGCTTTCCGAATCTGGGAAAGTATAAACCAACTGATTTCCCATCAATGCCACTTCGGTGAGATGCGTTGAACCTGTACTGGTTTCCAGGTAGAGGAAAAGACTTTCGAGATAAGCCGGAATTCGCAACTGCTGTGTGAAGTTGTGTTCCCTCGAAAGTGCTCCTTCGGATAATTTCGTTCCGTTTTTATATGGATCACCCTGATACACAGATATTTTTGATTGCAATGGATAAAATCCGTCCGTTGGAAGTGATATCTCCAGACTTACTTCTTTTGTTGTTTTCCAGTCGAATCCGGCCGGAACCTGCAAATCGGCTGTGCTATCAGCAGGCTTTGAAGGATTGTCCTGATAATCTTTTTTACAGGCACTGATGATTAGTATGGCTAACAAGATAAAGCTGAGTTTGTGAATGCGTTTCATGGTTTTAAATTTAATATCCTACTATATTTCAATAATTATGCCAAAACATTTAAAAACCTGAAATATAATTTATTACAATAAATGCCGCCTTAAGAAAAGTCCTGTTTTTAATGTTTTTTCCGATAATGGGAAAGCGTCTAAAAACAGAAATATCCTGACAACAAAAATAAGGATTAATTTCGCGGCTCAAAACTAAGTAATATAAGCGGATGTCTAATTATCTTTCTGTTGACGGGATAAGCAAATCGTATGGTGATGCTCCTTTGTTTGAAGGTCTGAGTTTTGGTTTGCAAAAAGGTGAAAAAACAGCATTGGTGGCAGCCAACGGAACGGGCAAAACCACAATCATGCGGATATTAACCGGAAAGGAAGAAACGGATAAGGGCAAAGTAGTTTTTGCAGAAGGCATTCGGTTGGGCTATCTCGAACAGCAACCTGAGTTTGATCCGGAACTAAGCATAGAAGAGTTGATAACTGGAGGTCATAGCGATGTGCTTCAGGCGATTCGTAAGTATGAAAAGGCTATGGAGATGCAGCAAAATCCTGATCCCGAAAATCTGAATCTGCTCGAAAAGGCATCAATCGAAATGGATCGCCTGAATGCCTGGACCTATGAGCAGCGATTAGGCCAGCTGCTCGATCGTTTTGGTATTGTGCAGAAGGAGCAAAAAATTGGGCAGCTTTCCGGAGGTCAGCGCAAAAGGCTGGCACTTGCGCTGGTATTATTGGACGATCCGGAGCTGTTGCTGCTTGATGAACCTACCAATCATCTGGATATTGAGATGATTGAGTGGCTGGAAGGCTATTTGAGTCAGGCGAATATCACCCTGCTCATGGTTACTCACGACCGGTATTTTTTGGACCGTATATGCAACAAAATTCTTGAGCTTTACGAAGGTGAACTGTATGTTCATCAAGGGAATTATAGTTACTATTTGCGCAAGAGTGCCGAAAGGGAAGAAGCCTTGAAAGTGGCCGCAGCCAAAGCCGGACAATTGCTTAAACAGGAGCAGGAATGGATGCGTCGTATGCCTCAGGCGCGTACAACAAAATCGAAAAGCCGGATAGATGCTTTTTATGAATTGAAAGAGAAAGCCAGCCAAAAACGGGGCCAGCAACAATTGCAGATTGATGTACAAATGCAACGGTTGGGTAGTAAGATATTGGAAATGAAACAGGTGTCTAAATCTTTTGGAGAGAATAAACTCATCCACGATTTTGAGTATTTGTTTACGAAAGGAGAGCGCATTGGTATCATCGGTAAAAACGGGGTTGGAAAATCTACCTTTTTAAATCTGATCACCGGCAGACTAACACCCGATAAAGGTGAGATTGAAAGCGGCGAAACGGTTGTCTTCGGGTATTATACCCAGGAAGCCTTCAGGTTTGATGAAAACAAAAAAATTATTGAGCTTATCAAGGAGATTGCTGAAATAGTGCCGGTTTCTGATTCGCGGCAGTTAACGGCTTCACAACTTTTATCCTGGTTTCGCTTTCCACCTAAAATGCAGCAGCAATTAATAGCTTCATTGAGCGGAGGCGAACAGCGCCGGCTTTATCTGCTCACGGTTTTGCTGCGCAACCCCAATTTCCTCATACTCGATGAGCCTACCAACGATCTGGATTTGATGACCCTGGAGGCCCTCGAACAGTTTTTATGTCAATACAAAGGCTGCCTGATTGTGGTTTCGCACGACAGATATTTTATGGATCAGGTTGTAGATCAGCTTTTTGTGTTTGAGGGAGAGGGCAGGGTGAAAGGTTTTGTGGGAACGTACAGCGATTATAAAAGTATGGCTGAAGTCCGCGAAAAAGTGGAACGTGCAGCCATTCAACATCAGAAACAAGTACAAAGAAATCTGGAAGTCCCTGCCCCAAAGCCCAGATTGAAAAGAACCTATAAAGAACAGAAGGAATTTGAGAAGCTGACGGAAGAAATTCAACAATTAGAAAATGAAAAACAACAATTGGAATTAAGCCTGCAAGACCTGACAGATTACGAGAAAATAAGTGAGGCCAGTGAACAACTTGCAGCCACTAACAAAGCACTTGACGAAATGGAAATGCGCTGGCTTGAGCTGGATGAATTAGGTGGTTAGGGTCTGCTGAAAAACACCTAACAAATTGATATAATTTAAATTGCCCTTTATTATAATGATATCTGCGCAAGGTTTTCATTAGAAATCATCTAAAAACCATGCAGTACATTGTAATATTTGAATTAATTTACTTCGTTAAAGCCTAATCTGAATTTAAAAATGGTAACAACTATGTGTTGGCTAGTCTGTCGCACGCCACCTTCTTCGCCTGCCTGCTGCAGGCAGATTGCCTGCGACTCGAAGTATGCCAATACATCTTCGTCTTGTCGCCTCGAATCTGGCATACGACAGACTTTTTCAGCTGACCCTGGTTAGCAGCATTGTTTAGTTCCCTGCATGGAGTCCTTTTCCAATATCAGTACTTTATTCTGGTACTATATCCAACAAGCTCAAGCCCAATCCTTCAATTAATAGTAACCGTCCTTTCCTACAACCAAGTTTACATAATGTAAGTAAAACAAAAAAAAATATCTCTTCTTAAAGTGCAGCTAATCAAGCGACTAAAAATTTTTTTAAATTTTTTCAAAAAAAAGTGATTAGATTTGAGTACTTCTTGACATATAATGGGTGAAGAAGGGGCAGTGCAATTTGTAACTAAAACCTGCACCAATACTTCATCAAATAATTCATCAACAAAAGACTACTTCGGAATATGTACCGAAAAAGTGTTTTTTTTACTAACCAAAAATCAATATTATGAAACTGAATCAATTTTTCATTTTAACTGCTTTTGTGTTGTTTACAGCATCGTGCAGTAAAGACGCTGGCGAAGTTGTAGTTGAAACACCCCTTACCGCCTTCGATATAAAGGTTGGCAACGACATCAACAGCTTTATCAACAAAGTGGCGTATCAAAAAGCAAATCCCGGGTTTAAAAGCCTCGAAGCCATCAGTGCTGATTCGGCCTTATGGTATCTGGAATCCACCTTTAACTATTGCTATGGCTTTCCGAACGAGTTTTACAAATCATTTACTATCGACACTTTATCATTTAACCTTTTACTTTCGGGCAGCAAAGTTAATATGACAGATTTAACGGATAAGTTTAACGAGATGATCCAGGAAATCAGCACCACCTATCATGCTGTGGCATATACCGAAAAAGGCCTTTCGCTGGTAAACCTGCAGGAAGCGGGCGTGAGTGAAGGGTTGCTTCAATTTACGGTGCAGGTAGTTACAGGCGAAAAGGGCGAAATTCCTCCGTCACCCGTTCTCGATGGCCCTTTTGAGGAAGGCGATGATTGGTGGTATGGGGAAATGGCAGGAAGATGCGAAGAATTTTTTGGAAATTCAGATGCAGCCAATCAACTCATGATGGCTATGAATGCTACTTTACCTGATCCGGAAGGGAATTTTTATGTGATTAATCCTGTGTTAATTATTAAAAAAGGAGGTGATCAAAACATACGCTGACCAGGAGATATTGAAGACAATAATTACGATTATTACCTTTTTTACGGAAACGAACAGGTCGGAAATGTTACTTTATGCTTAACCCGGAACAATATGAACAGCTATTATGTCTTTCTCAAACACCTGTTACTTACAAAAATAATTAATGAGGAGCTATACTCTTCATACAGCCTCATTGGTGTTCGGAATTTAAGAGGTAAGAGTAATAGCGACATGAATCCAAATGATTTACAATATTTCCATGAAGGCTATTTTGATTATGGGATTAAAGTGTATTACATTGATGGCAACTTGCCTAACGAGCTTTGAAATCTATTCGTATTGTAATACTTAATAATATGATCCGTTTTATTCGAATTCCGATTTTGTTTACTCTAATCTTGTTCGTGTTTTTTTCATGTATTGCTCAGCATTCTTTTGAACTTTCATTTGGAGAAACAAACTCAAATAATAATATTGCATGTTCTTTTGAATATCAGGACGCATATTATGTCGCCGGAAATAAAGGTATTTCTGAAGGAAGTTTAATATCTTCTGCTGTTGTTTATAAAATAAGTAAAATGGGAGAAATATTAGCTCAGGCAGCTTTCCCTAAAGTAGATAGTAACTACGCACTTCACTTCGGTTTTCCTAAGCAAAATGGTAATTTGCAGTTTATGGGCACTTTGTCCGCCGATGCGGACTATCCTAATTTTGCAAGTTTTACTTATTTGTGTGAATTAACACCAGACCTTGAAATGGTTTGGGAAAAAATAGACACAATTCCCGCACTAGCTCTTAATATTAATAAGCATTATCTAGTGAATTATTTAATTTCATCTGAAGAGGAAATAATTATACAAGGGAAAATAGATACTGTTGCATATGGAACGAATGATATACTTTTTTTGAGCAAGTACGACAAGCAAGGGAATAGGATATATTTTAATATTTTTTCTCAATGGCAAGATTATGGTGTAGCGAGTGAATTAATTTTCAATCCTGACAGTACTGGTTTTTACCTTATTGGTAGTTTAAGTTTAAATTCTGTGTTTAAATCTTGGATTGAATTTAATCTGGAATTAGACATGCTTGGCAGTGGCACTTTGGCGGACGAAAACAGTTTATTATCGTCACCAATAAATGTAGTTAGGCTTGACAATAGCAATATTTTCATAGCTAATAATTTAGCTGAATTTGATAACTGGTATAATTATGGAGTAGAATTACGCCTTTATAATCCTGAATTAGAGTTGATTAAAACAGCTATTTACTATACACAACAAAAAGTTTATACACCACTGAAACAAGGTATCGGTCATGTAAATGATGATTATTTATGGGTTGCAGCATTTGAAGAAGTTCCAGCAACCGGAATACCAGGATCAGAAGATATTATCCTTTTGGTTTTCGATAGTGAATTAAACTTGCTTGGGGAGAAAGTCCACCATGGTGATACCCGTTTCTGGATTTATAATCTAATGTCTTGCTCAGATATGGGATGTTTGATTACCGGGATTGTTCCTGAATATGGAGGGGCTGATTGGCCTGACAATTATCTTTTAAAAGTTGAACTCGATGATGTTATCACGTCTATGATCGATCATTTCAATCCTAAGCAACGCATTGCTATTCATCCGGTTCCAACGAAAGATATGATCACTTTAAAAGATGTTCCAGAATCATCTGTTTTATTATTCTACACGCCAACAGGCCAGCAGGTCGCCTTATTCAGGCTTGAAGAAGGTGAAAATCAATTGGAAATAGGATATCTGCCAGTTGGTATATATTATGCTTTAATTATACAAAATCAACAACTTATACAAACCTCAAAAATCATAAAACAATGAAAATCAATTTAAAAAGTAACAAGACTATACATTACTTGGCAATATCATTCAACTTTTTACTACTATTTATCCTTCAAATTAATGGATATAGCCAGTGTGCCAGTATTAATTGTGATGGAACTACTACATCCGGATTATATCCAAGTGCAATTGGTGGATACACTTCTGCCACAGGAAACTATTCTTTTGCAGGTGGGCTTTTTTCAGAATCCAGTGGACAATCATCTTTCTCTTTTGGTAACAGAGCAAAAGCACTTGGTGGCAGTTCAATTGCATTGGGTCAGTTTATTAATGTAACTGCTTCAACAGCAATAGGGATAGGGATTGGTTTTGATGGCTAAGTTCCATTAATAACAGC
>DJWN01000095.1 GCA_002440975.1 Bacteroidales bacterium UBA6229 | reverse complement strand
GTATTCTAACCAACTGAACTACCGAACCAGTATTTTAAGAACGTTTTGCGTTTTCAAAAAGTGATGCAAAGATACAGGCTTTTTACTATTTTGCAAGAAAAAAAATAATGAAAGAATAAAAATTCTTCAGCTCTCAGTTTATATTGGGATAGCCTTTATCTGAGTAATTCACTCATTCATTGCTTACATGATGATTTAGTTTGATTTAACAGCGATATCCTCATTAAAATTGAATACATAAGCACCCTCATCTCGTGTATAATGTATTGGGATATTCATTTTAGTTGCTGTTTCTTTCCATTGTTTGGCCAGGTAATATGGAACACTTCCATCCAAAATAATCAAAGCCGGCTGGTATCCATTAAGCATCTGCTGCAAATTCTCTCTTTGCTTTCCCCTCACAAGCACCCAGTCAATTTTTGGCCGATAGCTCAAGCTATCCCGGCAATAACGTTCCTTTTCCCAGATCAGCATTACTTTTTCTCCAAAGCCAATGAATTGCTTACGCTTCAACAAAAATGGATTGTCGAATTTATCTTCATCGAAGTATAGATAAGCAGGAACTGAGGAAAGTCCTTTTTCGAACCAGTTGCCTTCAATGAAGAATTCTTTTGTAAAAGTGTCATTGACTAAACTACTGTCAGCGAGTAGGATATGTTCGTGACCTAAAACAAAATCAACTGCTGAGGTTTTGTTCAGATCGTAAACTATCAGGCTGATTTGTCTACTGTTTTCAAGATTTCTATGGGTAAACGAAACCATGAAGAAAAGAGCAATCAGTGCAGCCGACAAAGCAAACATGGCTCGCTTCTTTCGGATCAGGAATATCAAAAGAAGGACAAGACAAACCAAAAGCACAAACTCGAATCCATTGATATATAAACCTTTGATTACGGAATGAGGTAATGTTTCGATCCACTGAATTCCAGAATTCATTAGATATATCAATGCCGAAAGTGATTTTCCCAGCAAGGGTGCGAGGTAGGGTAAAAAATGAAGACACAATAATGCCATACCTGTTACGATAACCACAAACGAAAGCGGCATTAAAAAGAGATTGCTCAGCCAGAAATAAACCGGAAACTGATGAAAGTAATAGAGTACAAAAGGTGTGGTGGCCAACTGTGCTGCTAGAGCCAGAGCAGTTGCGTCCCATGATAATGAAAGAACCTTGTTGTTGAAATAGAACAGATTAGCGATTGGTTTGTGAAGCAATAATATTCCAAATACGGCAGCATAGGACAGCTGAAATCCGATATGCATTAAATTTTGTGGATTGATGATCAATAGTATAAAGGCTGATGCGGCAACAGCATTTAATGCAAATCCTTTTCGCCCAAAGAGTTTCCCAATCAGGACAAAACTAATCATTAAAGAGGCCCGTTGTATGGAGGGCGAAAGTCCGGTTATCAAGGCATACGCCCAAATCGTCAACAGCAGAATAAGAATTTTTAATAATCCCTGAATGCCCTTGTCTTTTAATGGCTTTAACAAAAATGAAAAAAACAGAAAAACGATCCCAACATGCAAGCCCGAAACACAAAGTATATGCATCGCACCGGCCGCTACATAGCCTTTTCTGAGATAAGCAGGCAATGAATCATCATAGCCCAGCAAAATTGCAGCTGCAACAGCAAATTCTTCGCCACTGAGCTGATGTGTGGTAAGCACGTTCAACAAATGATCGCGCAGCTGATAAGCCAAGACATAGATTGGGTTTTGTTTTTTGTAAGTGGTTAGAAACCAGCTTTCAGTTTTTAAGTAAACCTGAAAAAATATGTTTTGGTCGCTGAGGTATTGCTTGTAATCAAACTGACCTGGATTTTTTGGCGGATCAATTGTTGCAGGAGTGGTGCTAAAACTTATGATATCGCCATAGCCAATAGTTTTCATTTCAGGTACTTTCTGAAAATAGGCCAGAATTTTGTCATTGAGATTAACCAGGCTGTCCTCAGTTTTTACGGCTATTAATTTTAAAGTTGCTTTTATGGTGGCATCCCGTTCAATTGGCGTTTCAACCACCCTGGCAATGAATAGCCCATTGGGGCTGGTAATCAATGAAGAATTTCCGGATGATTGACTCTGCTTATTTATTAATGTTGCAGAGGCACCAATGGCAATAAATAGAAATACAATATTTAATCCGATCAACCAGCGCAGTTTGTATGATTTATTAATGATTGTTTGAATGAAGAATGAAACAAACAATACTACGGACAGAGTCAATACAACTGCAAAATAAGGTGTTAGGTTATATTTCAAAGCAACAAATATTCCGATACCAAAAGCAGGTAACAACCTCAGAAAGGGATATTTGTTAAAATTGATCATTCGTGGCTGTAAGAATTGTTATTTTTACGGAGCCAAATTAATCATTTTTTTTTAGAGTAAATTCTGTATTAACTAATTCAAGGATGGCTTGCGCTGCATTTGCTGAAGCTCCGAGACCACCCAGTTTCTGTTTAAGAAGCGCATAATCATTTAGCATTTGTCTGCGATCAGCCGTGTCACTTATAATTGTATCCAAAGCCTTTTTAAGTGAATTGATATTGAATTCATGCTGTATCAATTCTTCAACCACCTTTTTGTCCATGATCAGGTTTACAAGCGAGATATATTTAACATGAATGATGCGCTTTGCGATTTGATAGGAGAGTGCGTTACCTTTATAACAAACCACTTCGGGTGTGCCAATCAATGCAGTTTCCAAGGTAGCAGTTCCTGAGGTTACAAGCGCAGACCTGGCATGTTTTATTAAGTCGTAGGTTTGATTCTCGATCAGGTGAATTGAATTATTCCGGGTAATTTGTTGATAGAATTCAGCTTCCAGCGAGGGTGCTTTTGCAATGGCAAAAGTGTAATCAGGAAACAATGGAATCATCTGAAGCATAAGGTGCAACATCCGGCTTACTTCCTGTTTTCTGCTTCCGGGCAACAGGGCAATGATGGGTTTTTGCCCCAAAGAATTTTTTTGCCTGAATATTTCTTCCGGCTGCCAGTTATACTGTTTCAAAGCATCGAGTAGGGGATGTCCAACAAATTCAACATCAAGCTGATAGTTCTGATAAAAAGCTTTTTCGAAAGGCAAAATGACAAGCATTTTATCTACCAGCTTTTTCAGGGTGTGTACACGATTTTTCTTCCATGCCCAGATTTGTGGTGAGATATAATATACAAGTTTAAATCTCTGCTTATGCGCAAAACGTGCAATACGCATATTGAAACCCGGGTAGTCTATTAAAATAACAACATCCGGATTGAAAAGGAGGATGTCCTGTTTGCAAAATCTCAGGTTGTGCCAAATGGTTTTGAGGTTTAAAATCACTTCTGCAAAGCCCATAAAGGCCAGATCACGGTAATGCTTGACAATAGTAGCACCTTGCTTTTGCATCAAGTCACCACCCCAGGCTCTGATCTCTGCTTTTGCATCTGATTTACGTAAAGCTGCAATCAGATTGGAGGCGTGTAAATCGCCCGATGCTTCTCCGGCAATGATATAATAACGCATTTGATCAGTTTCAAAAGATGATAAAAACAGCAATAATGCTTACAAAGGTAAGCAATAACACACCCTGTCCGGCTTTTTCCATGCCTTTGCCAACCAGCCAGATGCGCATCAAAATCAGGTTGGGGATGGCAGCAAATAAAAACGGGAGCCTGGGATCGGCAGCATAGGCTTGAAGAGATGGTATTGATAAGATGAGTTTTATGATGCCAAAACTAATTGCCATAACAAGTAGGCCGGATATTATCCCTTCAAAAAGACTGTTTTTTATTGGCATTTTCATCTCAAAAATCCCATTCTTTTATACTGTCAATCGACTGATAGGCTGTAAGGTCATATTGAACCGGTACGATAGAAACATAATTGTTCTCGAGTGCAAACTGATCAGTATCTTCATCCAGATCGTCATTTTCGAATTGACCTGTAAGCCAGTGATAATCTGTTCCGCGTGGATCCATTCTGGAGTCAAATTCCTCAACCCATCGGGCATGAGATTGACGACAAACCTTGATGCCTTTTGGTTTTTGCCCCGAAACAGCAGGAATATTTACGTTAAGACAAACACCTGAGGGCAAGCCGTTTTTGAGTACCTGCCGGGTAATTTGGGCGACATATTCATCCACATGGCTAAAATCGGCGTCCATGCTATACTCCAGCAAACTGAAACCAATTGCCGGAATTCCATCAATACAGGCTTCCAACACTGCTGCCATGGTTCCGGAATAGATCACATTGATCGATGCGTTTGAGCCGTGGTTTATTCCGCTTACAACTAGGTCAGGTTTTGACTTCAAAACTACCTGGGTGCCCAGCTTCACACAATCCACAGGGGTTCCATTGCACACATATTCTTCATAATCAGTTTCGATGGCAATCCTTTTCATCCGAAGCGGAGTTTTAATGGTGATGGCATGACCCATACCTGACATCACATGTTCGCTGGCCACCACTACCACTTTTCCTAGCGGGCGCATCAAACTTATGAGCTTTCGTATTCCTGCAGCACTATAGCTGTCGTCGTTGGTGATTAAAATTACAGGTTTTTTTGATGAGTTATTTTCTGTCATTGGGTATTTCAAGATTTGTGACACCGGCCGAGATGATAAATTTCATCACTTCAGTTGCAGAGGCATCTATGGGTTTAATATGCTCGGCAGGTACAATAAACAAATTTCCTGACCAGGCATATGAATGGGGCAAATATACGGCAACCTTTTGATCGCTTATCCCAAGAAACTTTAAATCTTTGTTTGTGATGAAACCGATTTTTTCCAGCTCGTAGCCTTTCCCCACCTTTACCAGCACAGGTTCGTTAAATCTCCGTTTCTGCCCTACAAAGGCCGAAA
Source organism: Bacteroidales bacterium UBA6229 (assembly GCA_002440975.1). Taxonomy (GTDB): domain Bacteria; phylum Bacteroidota; class Bacteroidia; order Bacteroidales; family F082; genus UBA5536. The sequence goes on along the minus strand of DJWN01000095.1, from coordinate 3,603 downwards.
CAAGGTCTTTTACAGAGGTGTAAATAATTTTGATCAGTGGTGCTTTTACGAACAGCTGATCAAAAAATGCGATAAAAGGCTTAAAAAGTATGGTGGAGCCCAGTACTCCGATCAGTGTGATTAATATTAAAAGAACGAGGATGCCCAACCCGGGAATGTGTACATTTAGGATTTCGTCCAGGTAATTGATCAACAGGCCGTCAACCCAGTCGAATATCAGATAAATACTCCATACCGTGATCGTTACGGGGGCAATAAAAAGTAATCCCTGGAAAAAGTATCGAAGTATTTTGCGAATCATGGAAGTACGTTTCATAATTGTAAAAGTCTTAAAATTGTTTCAGTGTTTCATACAGGCGATGGGTTGGAAGTCCCATCACATTGTAAAAAGACCCATTGATTTTTTTTATTCCGATATAACCGATCCATTCCTGAATGCCATAAGCACCGGCTTTGTCAAAAGGTTGATAGTGTTGAATATACCAGGCAATATCTTCTTGAGATAAGGTGTCAAAAACCACCTCGCTCTGTTCCGAAAAGCTGAGGGTTTTCTCGCGACTTCTGAGGGTTATTCCGGTAATTACCTGATGTGTTTTGCCTGAAAGAAGCTGAAGCATTTTTGCCGCTTCCTGATCATCACTGGCTTTGTTTATAATGGTTTGTTCCAGTACTACAATGGTGTCTGCCGTGATGAGCAGATAATTGCTCGGGAGCTCATTTTCAGCAAAGGCTTCTGATTTTTTCTGACTAAGCATACGAGCGATTTCTTCCGGATTTAAGGTGTCATCAAAATCTTCTTCAGTGTCCTTGCTGATGGTTTCAAAATTAATTCCCATGCCAGCCAGAAGCTGCTTACGCCTTGGCGATTTTGAGGCTAAGAAAATCTTATAAGGCTTAAGTTTTTCTAGTAAGCTTTTCATAACTGGATAAATACAATGGAAAGAATTCCGGTTAACATAACAATTTTCATCAAGCCTGAGCTTCTTTTAAAGCGTTGCGGATCAGATTGATTGCTTAGTTGCATGGCACAAATTACCAGAAGGCTGTCCGTAACAAAAAGAAAACCAAATGCAGCAAGTGCAGTGCTCTTAAAGAGTAAGAACTGCCACCACACGATCAGCGATAATAATAATGCCATCAAAACCCAGACTGATTTAGTTGTTGTACTAACACCCATAACTACCGGCATGGTGCGACAGCCCGTTTCAAAATCACCTTTCAGGTCCTGCATGTCTTTGACGATTTCTCTGATAAGGCTTGTAAGAAAAGCAAATCCTGTATAAATCATTATCACCTGAGTCATCATACCCATTACCGGTTCCAAACGAGCATTTGCAATTGGATCCTGAATAATGATTAAAAGATCATAAAGCCAGACGTACAGAATCAATCCGGCACCCAGAAAGGCAACTACCAGGTTGCCAACCAAAAACTGCTGTTTGTAACGCTTGGCATAGAACCAAAGTAAGCCGTTAAAAACAACTGTAATTAGGAAAAAGTAAATCGAGCTATGATGGATGCTTAACAGTAGCGCGCTCAAACTTGCAAGACCAATAAGCACCATATAGGCTGTTCGGGCTATTCCTTCAGGTATTGCTTTGTTGATTATCAATTTTTGGGGTCGATTGATACGATCGGTTTCTTCATCAACTAAATCATTGATGATGTTTCCTGCAGCAGCGGTTGCTACAACGGAAACACAAAGCAGCATAAAGCTGTAGAGATTAAAGGAAGTGGAGATACCTGCAGCTGTCAGATAGGGAGCAACCAGCATCTGATTGACAAGCCAGACAATTAACAACATGATTAATAGGTTGCCGCTTCTGATTAGTTTGATCCAGTATAGGATATTTTTCATGGTTTACCAGTGATGTGCAATTTCGGTCATCCACTTGCCCTGCACTTTAAGCACTTGCTCAATGATGTCGCGCACGCATCCGTGTCCGCCCGGATGATGACTAATATAAACACTTATCCGCTTGATTTCTTCGGCAGCATCGGCCGGACAAACCGGAACGCCAACGTATTCCATGGCCAGAAAATCAGGAATATCATCACCCATATAAACGATTTGCTCAGGACTGATTGATTTTTGATCCATATAATCCTTTAATACTTCATATTTATTTGCTACACCCAGAAACACATCCTTGATGTTGAGTGCCTCGAAGCGTTTGTGCATGGAAGGTGAAAAACCTCCTGAAATTACTGCAATATTATAGCCAAGTTTTTGAACGAGTTGTAATGCATAGCCGTCTTTTACATTGGCTGTTCTGAATGGCTCGCCATTGTTATTGAGGATGATGGTTCCATCAGTCATAACGCCATCATAATCAAATATAAAAGTATTGATTTTTGTAAGTAGTGCTTTGTAATTACTCATGTTTGCCTGGATGATATTTATGGTGAATATAGGAAGTTAATAGTTTGTAGATTTCAATTTTTTCTGGATGCTGTGCAAGTATTTTCAAATGGTTTTCAATCGTCCTAAAATCGTTTCGGCGTGCCGGACCCGTTTGGCTTTGATACAGATTCGTCTCGACCGCCTTGTTGGCAGTTTCTTTTATCAAAGGGTGTAAATGTGCAAAAGGAACCGTTTCTGCTTTCAGAAAATCTTCGGCCAGGGCAAATAGGGCATGGCTAAAATTGGAAACAAATACCGCTGCGACGTGTAAAGATTTTCTGATATGGTCATCTGATAATTGCACATTTTTTGTGATTTTACCAGCCACAAGTTTCAGTAATTCAAGCGATTTATTATCTCCAGCCTGAATGAAGACCGGAATCTCATTAAAATCCGGGAATCTGGCCTTGCTAAAAGTTTGAAGCGGATAAAAAACGCCGTATTGATTATTCATACTTGCAGCGGCATCAGCATTCAAACTGCCTGAGGTATGCACGATCAGGGTGTTCGTTAGTTTAATTTGCTTCGCGAGATCCGATACAGCATCATCATTGACAGCCAAAAATAGAATATCGCATGAATCGAGCTGTTGCAAGGTGTGGATAACTGAATTGCAAAAGGGCTCAAAACTTTCACGAAGGAGCTTATTTCTTACCAAAATTTGGTTGGGTTTTAGCGCATTGGAAGTAAAAACCCTAGCCAGATGGTAAGCGACATTTCCGCCTCCAATAATTGCAATTTTTATTTTTTTCGATTGCTCCAACGAATTATTTTTGCACGAAATTACGGTTTTTAATAGATCGGCTAGCAATTCGAAAGTTTTGTTTTGTTAAGCTAATGTAAACAAATTCGCTAGTGTGTTGTTTATGCATCAGCCGTATTTACTGAAAAATTATGTCAACATATTCAATAAAGGATTTAGAAAGGTTAACAGGAATTAAAGCCCATACCATTCGCATTTGGGAAAAACGCTATGGCATTGTTGATCCCTGCCGAACAGTATCGAATATCCGCTGGTACAAAGATGAAGACCTCAAAAAGCTGTTGAATATTTCTATCCTCAACCGGCATGGCTATAAGATTTCGCGGATTGCTACGTTATCGCTACAACAAATCAACCAAAGGATTATGGAGGTGGTGAAACCTGAATCTGATTATCTGAGTCAGATTGAAAGACTCGTTGTGGCAATGATCGAACT
>DJWN01000111.1:13639-14264 GCA_002440975.1 Bacteroidales bacterium UBA6229 | reverse complement strand
TTAAACCGTGCCAAAAATTCTCTTTCAATGAGCTTACCATTTATCTGTAAATTTGTTTGCTGAACTTGAAAGGTATGTTCGATATCATTCTTAAGTATCACGCTATCAGAATATTAATATTTATTACAAATATTCAAAAGTTTATATTAATAATGCAAACTTACTCTTTCTTATCCTCGAATGGTATTTATCAATTTTACCACGGATGCGGAACACACTCCGACATCATTCGACATCCCGACAGTTCAGCTGGTTCATCGCAACCTAAGCTCGATGCATTGCAAGTGAGTGCAGCACTGGCAATTACGCATTAGCACTGAGATAAAAAGGCATTGTCAAAAAAATTGACTTACAGACAATTTCCTTCTGTTTTATTGGGCATTAAGAGTGCTCCACGCTGTAATTTTTAAATGTTGTTAAATCACTTTTTACACATAGGATCATGTTATCTTCACCGGCCGGTTAAGACAATACAAAAATCCCTTTACTATCTTAAAATAAAGCTTGATCAGCCTGTACCCTAATGAATCCCCATCAACGGCTCTACATGAAACACATCCAACCCATTAGCTTTAAGTTTTTCCTGAATTTCCTGATTGCCCATCACCATAGTGATCTCATTGAG
>DJWN01000111.1:0-13558 GCA_002440975.1 Bacteroidales bacterium UBA6229 | reverse complement strand
GGCCATTCCATATTGTTTTCGGGAGGATTGGGATAGGCACCATTGGTGTTTCGGGCTTCGTCCAAACCAAAAACAAAACGTACGGCCGTATAATTACCATAAGGAATTTGCAAATCTGTTTTTAGGCTAAGTGTTTCTGGCACAAGCCCATCCACATAAAAAGCGGTATCAACTTTAAAAGTCTGGCCATCCTCATGTACGAACTCAAAATCAGAAACGAAGTACTGCAAACGGGAAACGCTGTATTGATTTCCAAAATCATTTTCGTAAATCAACTCGTTGAATTTGAGCAAATCATTGTTTACATGATGAAGCATATCAATTTGAAGGTTGGCAGTTTTTGGTTCGTCATTTTCTTTGTCGCATGAACTAAGAAAAATTGCCAAAAAGCCTGTCAAAAGTAAAAAAGTGAAAGTTTTGAAATTCATAGCGCGGATTTTGTTGAATAAGACAAATTAAACGAATAATTGTTTAACCTCAACAAACCCTTTTCTTCACTTTAATAATCAATGCTTTATTACATTCATTATCATTGTTATCCGGTAAAATACAAATAAAGTCACCCAATCACTGTAATAATGCCGTACCGTACGTACGGGACTTGGGATAATCAGGGGTAACCTTTATTCTACCCACATAGAAAGTCCCGTTAGGGACAAAGTGTGGGTAGTCAGCGCGTTAGAATTCAAGAAAAAGTCCCGTAGGGACGGGACGACATTATAATTTTCCAGGACAACAGTGATTCATTATTAATAAATACCGGAATAATGGATCACTTAATTTATAGAATTTACTTTTTTACTGCCAGTAAATAATCAAACCAAACGAAAAAAGGCGGGAGTCCCCACTCCCGCCTCCAAAACCAAAAACCCAAAAACAACTACAGGATCTAACCTGCACCATTTAAGGTAACTTAAATATTATTTACACCTCAACATACTGATCGCAATCATTTCGGCAGCCTTGATCAGCGGATAAGCCGCCGGAGAAGCTGTCAGACAGGGGTGTGTGCCAATCTGCATACCCAGTAAATTATTCACCGTCATACGATTTTGAATGGCTAAACCAATCACATTAGTAAGTTCACCAGCCTCGAGTCCGCCAATCACCTCACCTCCGATGATCACGCCGGAATGTTTGGCTGTAACCAGTTTTACGATTTGTTTTTTGGCATCTGGCAGGTTGCCAGGGTGGCGATCAACGCCTTCGAAAAGTGCCGACATACACTCAATACCTTCCTCCTGAGCACGTTGCTCGGTTACGCCTGCCGTTCCAAAACCTGTATCTCCGATAGCGGTACTATAAATCGCAATAGTTCCCGAAAAAGTCTTGACCACATGCAGGTTAAAAAGGTTCATCCCGGCAATACGGGCTTCGGCGCAGGCCGTGGAAGCCAGCATGGTTGGCACCCTGCGACGAGTAACGAAATCACGCTTCTGGGCACAATCACCCACTGCAAAAACATCCGGCTCATGCGTGCGCATATATTCATCCACCGAAATAAATCCGTCCTCATCTACATGAATACCAGCCTTTTTAGCCAGCTCGCTGTTTGGTCGATAGCCCATCGAAAGCACAACAGCATGCATTTCAAACACTTGTCCATCTTCCAGTGTTATTTTTTCAACCTGCTTGCTGCCCCCAACTTCCTTGATTCCTACACCTGTAATCACCCTTATACCGCGATCGGTAAGCATCTGATGAATCTTTTCTGAAAGCTCAACATCAAAAGCAAGATTCAAAATATGAGGTAGTTTTTCAATCAGGGTCACCTCATAGCCTCTCTTGTTCAACTCATCAGAAAGCTCAACGCCGATAAAGCCTGCCCCTATCACAGCAACTTTTTTGGCAGTACCAAGCTTGTGTCTCATATCATCCAGATAGGCTTTATCCTTCGGAATCACAAAAACACCTTCCAAATCAGCACCTTTGAGCCATTTAGGTTTGACAGGGGCCGAACCCGTGGCAATCACCAACTTTTGATAGCCGATAATTTCACCACTGGCAAAATGAACTTTTTTACCTTTATGGTCAATTTCAACAGCCTCATCCACAAGTGATTCAACGCCATTCTTTTCCATCATCATGTCAACTGGCATGATGTTTTTCTCACTACTTTCGAGCGTTCCAAAGATGTAAGGAATTCCGCAAGGCACCATTACATCCTTTTGCTTTTTTACGAGCGTAAACGACTTTTCGGGCCAATGCGCTTTACCTGTTGTAGCAGTCACCATGCCTCCGGCACTTCCGCCGATAATCAAAACATCTGTTTGTTTCATTTTAAAATAGCTTATATTCAATTAATATTCAATACCCTTTCGGGCTTCAGTTCCGTTATCAAAATAATGTTTGATCGATCGCATTTCAGTAACCAAATCGGCTAGTGCTATGAGTTCATCACTGGCATAGCGGCCGGTGATGATGATTTCCATTTCAGGCGGAGCATTACGGAGGGTTTCAATTACTTTACTGCTTTCTACCAATTTGTAAAACAAGGCGATACATAACTCGTCCAGAATCAGCATATCTGCCGATTGACGGGAAATAATTTCCCTGACCAGCTTCCAGCCGGCTTGTGCTGCTTCTATATCAGCGATTTCGGGTTCATGTTTGATAAAACAGTCTCTCCCAAATTGTTGCATTTCAATCAAAGGCAAACTTTCGATCACAGCCAGTTCGCTGTAAGGCATTCCTTTAACAAATTGCCCGATAAACACACGCATTCCGTTTCCTGACGCCCGGATTGCCAGTCCGAGTGCTGCTGTTGTTTTTCCTTTGCCGTTTCCGGTATAGAGCTGTATCATGGCTTCTGTTTTCAAATTGTTAAAGCAAGTTCATAAGCACTTTTGATGGCATCTTCGGCTTTACCCACCTTGTTGGCATCTCCAATCCAATGCGTTGGCAGTTTTGTTTCGAAGGGTCGGTAAGCTTTCATTCCTGTGGCCACTACAAGCAAATCAATAGCAGCGATTGTCATTTTTTTGCCGCTTGCATCCTCCAGTCTGATCGTATTCCCTTCAACAGATACAACGCGCGTGCTCGTTAATATTTGAGCATGCTTTTGTTTCAGCTTTTCAAGGCTCATCTTACGTTCAATCATTTCCAGTCCGCGCGCAACCTCGTCAAGCATTTCAACAATAATCACCTGATTGTCTTTTTCAACAAGGCTCACAGCCACTTCGATGCCAATCAACCCACCTCCGATGATCACTACTTTTTTATCTTCAGGCATCCGGTCTTTTTCCAGAATTTCGGCCCAAACAAAATCCTTCAGTCCCTGTATGGGAGGCACAAAAGCCCTTGAACCTGTTGCCATCACTACTTCGTCAAATTGCGCTGCCTCAAGCAAAGCAACATCCGCCCTTTGCTTTCTGACTTCAACCGAAAGTCGTTCAAGTTGCAGTTTATAATAACTCACAATCTCCTGCAGACTTTCCTTTTTGGGAGGGAGCCAGGCCAGTGTAAACTGTCCGCCAAGTTCATTTTCTTCAAAAAGCACCACTTCATGACCGCGCTGGTGCAATCCTATTACCGCTTCCATTCCGGCTAGTCCGCCTCCTACCACTGCAATTCTCTTTTTGGTTATCACTTCATCAGGAGTTGGATACACTGCATTAACTGTGGGATTAACCACACAGCCGAGACCTGTTCCGGCTTTCACACCTCCCAGGCAAGCCTCTGAGCAAGCCAGACAAGGCCTTACAGGTGCTTCTGATTTACCCACCATCTTCGAAACCATATTTTGATCAGCAACGAGTGCACGGCCAATAGCAAAATAGCGGGCATCAAATTTTTGCCTTAACAAAAGGATATCCTCCGCACTGTGAATCCGACCGTGAAAAACAACTGGCAGTTTTACTTCTTTTTGAATAGCAGCAGCCATCTCCCAGTTTTTGCCTTTCGGGACAAACATATGCTGGTAATACCATGCCGGGCTGCTACAAGCTGATCCCAAAGAAATATGTAATGCAGCAACTCCCATTGCTTCAAGACGTTTGGACAGTTTAATACTCTCCTCCAAACCGATTCCATCAGGCTCCATATCCGTAGCACTTAAACGCACCATTACCGGTATTTCAATGGTATTTTGAATGGCCTGCAAGGTTTCCAGCGGGAATCGCATTCTGTTTTCCAACAAACCGCCATAGTGATCTTCACGCTTATTGATCTTCGGCGAAAGAAACTGGGCAAATAAGTATCCATAACCAAATTGCACTTCCACACCATCAGCTCCGGCTTTTTCGGCTCTCACAGCTGCTTCAACCAGTTTTTGGCGGGCAAAGGTCATTTTAGCTTCATCCATTTGCAGCGGCACAGCACCGCCATTGGGGCATGCTTCAGCAGAAGCCGACCAATGATAATTGCCCGGCAAGGCAGGATGAGCCATTCGTCCGGGATGATTGATATGAGCAATAAATGATGTTCCCCTTTGGTGAATCGTATCAGCCAATTCGCGCAGGCCACTCATTTTGTCATCTGAATCAATTCCCAGTTGCATCGGATTTTCGCGGAGGCCTGAATCAATATAGAAAGGTTCGGGAATGATCGCTCCTAAATCCGTGCGTTGTGCATAAAAATCAAGATGGCGTTGGTTTACCTTTCCATCTGTGTCATGGCAATACCCCAATTTGAGCGGTGCCATGATATATTCATTTTGAAATAATTGTGATTTCATAACTCAGCTATTTATCTGATTTCGAATGCATTTTCGGGACAAACCCTCACGCAGATGCGACAATTGCGGCACTCTACTTCCTGCACAAAAGCCTTTCCATTAACAAAACTGATACAATCAGCCGGACACACGCTGATACATTGTCCGCATGCTGTGCATTTTTGAGGATTCACAACCGGAAACTGTATCTCACGCTTTTGTATTGCAGGCTCAAAATCTTCCTCCTCTTCCACTTCCAGTGCAACAAGTTTTTCAGCTGCCGCTTCCTCATAACTTTTATAAGTAGCATTACCACAAACAGGGCATGTTCTTGAAGTGCAAGGCACACCCGGCACATGCCTGATGGCAGCCCCACAGTGCGAGCAAACACAATAAGCAGGCAAATGACTACCACGCCGGTGTTGATGATGGCATGCCTTCATGACTACAATGCTTTGAGCTCCTGTTTCTTATATTTTTCGTAAGCCTCCTTTAAACTCATATTATGCGCCTCAACATAGATGCGCATATGGAGGTTTTTGAGTGCTTTGGATGCCGTATCACCAGGCCCGTTGCCTGTAATTAGCACATCCGGATGCAACTCATAAATGCGCTGCGCCGTGGCTGTACCAGCACCATGTGCATCAGCCTGCACTGCGCTGTTGTCGTGCACTTCGAGCTGTGCCGTTTCCTCGTTAAACAATACCAAATAGGCCGTGCGACCAAAGCGCGGATCAATCTGAGCCTCCCAACTGGTTCCGGCAGATGTAAATGCAATTCTCATAACACATTGATTTTATGTTGAATAGAAATATAAATTTTATCCATTATTTGCTTGAGCTGATTGTCACTTTCCACAATGGTTTTGCCCTGAATCATGGCTGCTGTAAAAGCGGTATCATATGGAATTTCTCCAATCATTTCAATGCCATTTTCGAAACAAAAGGTGCGAATAGCCTCTGCCTGATCATGATTCAAATCAGCTTTGTTGATGATGCATCCGGCTTGTAACCTGAATTGCTGCAGCACCTCTACCAACCTCTTCAAATCATGCAAACCCGAGGCAGAAGGTTCTGTTACCAACACCACATAATTTACTCCTGCCAGCGAAGAAACCACCGGACAGCCAATGCCGGGAGCACCATCAACCAAAATCAGATCGCGCTGATGCTGATTGGCAAGTCTCTTTGCCTCCTCCTTAACTTTTGCGACCAGTTTTCCGGAATTATCAGCTCCGGCATCCAGGTGCGCATGAGCCATCGGATCACCTGTTCGGGCAGTTGAAACAAAAAAATCGCCCGAACGGCGCACATGCATGCTGATGGCATTAGTAGGACAAACAACTTCGCAATAGCCACAGCCTTCGCATCGCAATGGATTGATGTCATAGACCTCTGCATCCTGATGAACTGCATCAAAATGGCACACTTCTTCACACATCCCGCAATTGATGCAGGCTTCAGGATCAATTTCGGCCAGCTCGCCACTAAAAAAAGCCTCCTTTTTAAGCACCTCAGGCTGCATAAGCAGGTGCATATTGGCAGCATCCAAATCGCAATCTGCTATCACAGCCTTACCAGCTGCCAGCACTCCCAGAGCTGCCGTTACAGAGGTTTTACCCGTTCCGCCTTTGCCCGATAACACAATGATCTCACGCATACTGAACTTGTTTTTGCTGTATCAAAACAGCGAGTTCTTCCAAAGCTTTTCTAAGGGCAGTATTTTTGCGCCAGGCAAGTTTTGCTGCAGCATACTGCTCTGCCAACTGCCTGTCGTATGGAATGCGGGCAGCTATTTTAACACCTTCATTTTCGCACCAGTTTTCTACCGCATCATCGCCCATTCCCTGCCGGTTTATCACCACAGCAAAAGCTTTATCAATCTGACGCATCGTATCGACAGCCAGCTTCAGGTCATTCAATCCAAATGGCGTTGGTTCTGTTACAAGCAGCACGAAATCGGCTTCATCTACTGCTGCCACCACCGGACAAGAAGTTCCGGGAGGACAATCCAATATTTGTATTGCCGGCTTGTTTTCAAGTTCACGAATATATTTTTGGGTGGCATAAATCAACGGAACAGCCTGCTCCTGACCAACATCCAGCCTGCTTTCGACCAGTTGAAGTTGATTTAACAGCTGATGACTTGTTTCGCCCATGCGATAAGGCTTCATCGGAAGTGCCTGCTCCGGACAAAGATCAGAACAGGCATAACAGCTGTGGCACAACTCATTAAAAACCATGACAAAATCACCCAACCTGATCACTGCATGAAATTTGCAATGCCTGGTGCAATCGCCACATAAAGTACAACGATCGCTTTGCCAATCAGGGATCATTTTGTATTGCGGTGTAATCACTTTATTTTCAGCATCAAAAAACAAGGCATCATTGGGTTCTTCCACATCCATATCTGCCAGTAAAACAGCCTGCTTCTGGGCCAAATAATCGGCCAGATTTGTCGAAAGCAGTGTTTTTCCTGTTCCGCCTTTCCCGCTGGCAATCGCCAATTTAAAAATGCCTGTATTAGTCATATGCCAGTCTGAGTTGTTGATTTGGCAAGCTTTCCCGGATAGCTTCCTGCAGGAAGGGTGTATTCCAGGTATTCAGCTTTTGATGTATTACATAATACTTTTCCGGAATAGGATGAGTTCCGAAAACTACTTCCATACCGTATTGCTCTTCAATAAAATGCTTGAAATATTCCATATAAGGACAGGGCGGATAACCCACCAGAAAACCTGTTGCCAAATGAATCACTGTTGCACCATTCTTTTTCATTTCGGCTGGTGCATACTCAATATTTCCACCCGGACAGCCGCCGCAACTGGTGTAGCCAACAATTTCCAGTTCTTGATCCTGATAACGTGCAAAAGCACCCTCACGATTTTGAGCTGCCCTAAAGCATTTTCCACCTGCACAACCCTTGTAACGGTCGCAGATAATAATTCCGACTTTCGTTTTAGTATCTTTCATAGCTATTTAATTATCAATATGATATAAATAAGTAATATACCCGTCAAAATCAATCCGAATTGAATCAAAGAAGATTTTACGGAAGATTTGCGGTGCATCTCAGGTATCAGATCAGCCAGGGCGATATACAAGAAACTTGCTGCTGACAAAGCCAATGCATAAGGAATAAGCGATTGCATAGCCTCAAGGGTATAATAGGCAATTATACCTGTTAATAAAGCCGTACTTCCTGAAAGCACATTGAACCAGATGGCCTTCTTGCGGGAGAGACCACTTTTGAGTAGAATACCAAAATCGCCAAGTTCCTGAGGGATTTCGTGCATCATCACTGAAAGTGTTGCAAAAACACCTAATTCAAAAGAGGTAAGGAAAGAAGCTGCGATCACAATGCCATCAATTGCGTTGTGAAAAGCATCACCTATCAGGATGATAGGAACAGCAGCATGTTTGTGTCGTTCGCATTCGGCATTGCCACAGGTGCGCCAAAGAATGAATTTTTCGAGCAAAAAGAAAAACATGATCCCACTCAAAACGGCCAGCATCATCGGTTGTGCGCCAATCATGCTGATTCCTTTGGGCATCATCCCCAAAAAAGCAGCTCCCAGCAAGGTTCCTCCTGCCAAGTACATTAGCAAGGTAGCCACATTGTCGAGTTTGCGATCGGGCAGAAGCAACATCAGGGCAGCGAGACCAACACTTCCCACGCTGCCGGCAATCAAAGCTATTATTACATACAATAATTCCATGATTTACTACGGATTGAATACGATTATGTCACCTCTATTAACTTCAAGTAAATCAGCGATCACATCACATTTGGCCATCAGTAAAAAGTACATCCGTTCATCAGCAACAGGCAGCAAACCTTCGAGGTTGCCCTGTCCTTTTGAAATGATCAGATCAGCTTGCTGAAAAGCTTCTAAAAACTCGTGACTACAGTCATTTAAAATGGTGGAAGGAGCATCTGAGCCATTGTCAATCACCTTACATACCTCATGAAGACCAGCCTGAAATGCGTCCTGAATAGTAACATCATTCAATGACGGAAAACCACGCACAACAGCTGTTAAATCAGGATGTTGTAAGGTTTCGATAAACAACTTATCAAAATAAATTTCGCCGGCATTATCGCAGAGATACAATACTTTTTCAGCCTTTTTTATCTCCCGAAGCAATTTTGCAGAATGATCAATCGCAAACTCAGCGTCCAAAACTTTAGTGATGGTTTGTTCCAGATCAAAATGCTGATGTGCCCCATAATCCATAATATTTCCGGCGATGGCCAGCCTCAAGGTCAACAATTCAGGATTATCAGCCCGTTTCACCTTTGGTTTCCATTCGTGATACAAGTTGTCGGCTTGACTATTGCTGATCCTTTTCTCTTCTACAAAAGGGTCAGCAATGCCGGTTAAACGACTGAAATGCCAGCTAAGCTGTTGTTGCATTTCGGGGCTGCTCAGGCTATTGGCTTCAATATACGCTTCCAGTTGGTCGCGAACGGCTTGCTCAATAGCCTCATCAGTGATCTGATGTTTGCTCAACAAACGCTCGTAACCCCTTCTGAAACAGTCGACACAGCGATGGTCGCGAAGCGTTTGCTTAGTGGTGATGTCCATGATGATGATCATCGCTGTCGTGATCGCAGTAATTGGCAGAAAGCGTCAGGCGATCATTCAGAAAATCATCCACAAGCTCTTCTGCTGATTTTACTGGTGCCCCAACGAACACATTGATTCCAAACTGATTAAAAAGTTCGACCGCTTGTGGCCCCATACCACCGGCCAGCACATCTGTTGCGCCCTGGGCAGCAACCCAGCGTGGATAAGTTCCCGGCTGATGCTCAGGCGGATCGAAGCTGATGACTTTTACGATTTTACTATCATTAACATCTACAAAAGCAAAAGCTTCGCAGTGTCCGAAATGGGCCGACAATTTGCCTGCAGCCATTGGAATGGCAATTAGTTTATTCATCTGTTTTAATTTGGGTTTATGGTATTTATTTAGTCACTTTTTATCTAAAAAAATGACATTTCAAAAATTACTCCTGACCTCCTCTAAACCGCTGACCACGGCCTCTGCCGCCAAATCGCTGTCCGAAACCTCTTCCTCCTCCACGGAACGGAAGCTGATTAGGATCATCGGATTGTTCCGAATTGCCTAACCATCCTCTTCTGAATCCATAACGACGATTCCGCTGGCCTTGCTCATTCCCGCAACGACCTCTTTGACTTCCTGTAAGAGGGCCTTTACCCTCGGGTCCTGTTTGATCAAATCCTGGCATGATAACCTCCTTATTTATTTAGGTTTATTGTAATTAAGTCTTTTTCCTTTTCCTTCGCCTTCTGCACAATCACTGTGTCGGCGTTTTCCGAGTCCTTTCCCGAGTTTCTCGCGTAGTTCGTCACCATCCACTTCCCTTCCCTTTCCGAGCCCTCTTCCAGTTTTTGGCCCTTTGCCCTCAGGACCAGTACGATCAAGCTTTGGCATGATGTTTTTGTTTTAAAAGGTTTATAATTTGTTGTATGCTTGTTTCAGGCTTTCGAATCACAATTAGTTGGATACCCATCTGATCAAGCAATGGTTGTATTTTTGGTCCGAAATCACCTGCTATCAAAGATTTCACCCCTTCGGAAGCCAGCCATTTCACAGCTCTGATACCAGCTTGTTCAGTTGCTTCTTTAAAAGGGTTCGACCTGATTTGCAATTCGTTGGTGTCCTTGTCGTAAATCACAAAAAAGGCACAATGTCCGAATTGAAGATCAATCAAGTGATCCAGCGTATTTCCTTTTGAAGCTATGGCCACTTTCATAAGCTATCGTATTGCAAGTTTGTAAAATCGAGCTGCTCAATTTGTTGAATTTGATGATGACCACAAAGCGGACAATCCTCTGCAACTTCCTCAGGATGTGGCTGATTAAAATAACTTCCACATAACAAACACTGCAGCCAGTTACTCTCAAAATATACCTCACCACCTTCTATCTCCAAAGGTCGTCCTTCTGCCATTGAAAGGGCAATTTTATTACGCGCTGAAGCATAAATACGGGTAAAGGTTGGACGAGAAACCTGCATTAATTTTGCCGCAGCCAGATGATTGAGGTTATCGTAATCGCACATTTTAAAGGCTTCATACTCCTCGAAGTGCAAAACAACGGCTTCTGCATTTTTATCCAACTCAGGTCCGTATGGCCTGAAACCTTTTACGGCAGGCATTGCACTTAGTTTACGGGGTGTTTTAAATCGTGGCATATTATGAGCATATGTTCGTTTGCGAAAATAATGAACATATGTTCATAAATCCAAATTATTTAACAAAAAAAGTGAGCAGAAAATAATTATTCTGATCACTTCATTATATACTATTGATTAACTGATTCTTACATCTGCCTGCGAGGCATCACCAGCACTTCGCTGATTACGAAGCTCGGTGTAGTCTTCTAACTACCTTGCACCCCTTCGCTAAATTCAGTCAACTCGTACTCCACTTCCTCCGTCACTTAATGTCACCCCTATTTCCTATCTTTGTCAAAACACTTATCCAATGGCCACCATATCCAAATCTTCCTTTGTAAGAGGCACCAACTGCCACAAATCGCTTTTCTTGCATTTCAACCTGCCCGATCTTAAAGACACCGTCTCCGAAAACCAGCAGTATATTTTTAATTTGGGCTATGAGGTAGGCGAAGCAGCTCAAAAATGTTTTCCAGNNCGGGAACTTATTGCCTCCGGACAAAAAGTGATCTACGAAGCGGCCTTCAGCGATGGTGATACCTTATGCTATATGGATATCCTTGTCAACAATGAAGGTAGCTGGGAGGCTTATGAAGTAAAGGCTTCCACGAGAGCCAAAGACTACCACTACTTGGATATAAGCTTCCAGTATTACGTCATCAGGGCTTCTGGTCTCGATTTGGCAGAAATAAGCCTCATGCACCTTAATAATAAATATGTCCGCAGAGGAGCGCTCGAAGTACATCAGCTATTCACTAAAATAAACCTCACCGATTATGCACAGCAGAAACAGCAGGAAATCCATCAGAACCTGATAGCCTTACAACAGATGCTAGCGCAAAACACTGTCCCTGAAATAGAAACAGGTCATCAATGTACGCATCCCTACACCTGCGATTTTTATGGTTTTTGCCATCAGAATGAAGAAAAGGATATTTTCACCGGTCTTAAATCGGTTAAGAAATCAAAAATTGAGCTATTGCGCGAGGCGGAGGTCTCCAGCCTGGATGAAATCCCGCCAAGCATCAGCTTTACTGCCAAAGAATGGATCATTCTACAGGGTCTTTTCAAAGACGAGATCAGCCGCAACAAACCTGCACTTGAAGCTTTTGTCAGTCAGCTGCAATACCCGCTTTTTTTCATCGACTTCGAAAGCATGCAGCTACCGGTGCCTCGTTATAGTGAATCCCGCCCCTATCAGCAGCTTACTTTTCAATATTCGCTCCATATCATCAACAAACCTGGCGACAAACCTGTCCACAACGAATACCTAGGCACGCCACCTGACGATCCCAGTCCGCAATTCATTTCTAATATGCTTTATCACCTGGGCAATTCCGGAAGTATCATCATCTACAACAGATCCTTTGAGCCTCCGCGTGTCCGTGAGCTGGCAAGGGATTTCCCGGCTTACGAAAAACAATTATTGGCTTTGCTTCCCCGTTTTGTGGATTTGATGGCTCCCTTTCGTAGCTTGCACCTATACAACCCCGCCATGAAAGGCTCCTATTCTATCAAAGCTGTACTGCCAGCTCTTGTCCCACATTTGTCATATAACTCATTGGGCATTCAGGATGGTGGAACGGCAAGCCTTACTTACCTGAGCCTCTACAACGACAGCGACCCAATCAGCATGCAGCAAAAGTGTAAAAATCTATTGGATTATTGTAAACTTGACAGCTTGGCTATGGTTGAACTACTCAAACAAATCAGTTAAACGGAATAATTAAGCTGAATAACACTTAAAAACAGAAATCATGTCAAAACACGGAGCCATCAGACGATACAGTCTCATCATCGAAAAAATTGCCAACAAGCAATACCCTTCATTCAGTGTGATTAAAGACTTTCTTTTCGATCATGGATTTGAAATATCTGATCGTACCATTCAGCGCGACATCGAACAGATCCGCTTCGACTTTGGGTTGGAAATAAAATACGACAAAGCCAATCGCGGATATTTTATCGACGAAGAGGAAACATTTGGTGTGGAAGGCTTTATCCGATTCCTCGAAATCGCCAATACCGCCAACCTCCTCTCCGAAACCCTGATGGATGGCAAAGAAGCCCTCAATTACATCGACTTCGAATCTGCAGGCGAGCTCAAAGGACTTAAATTCCTCAAACAGCTGCTTCATGCCCTCAAAAATAACCGCATCATAAATTTTAGCTACAAACGATTCGATGCCGACAAAGAAAATACTTACCAAATGCAGCCATACCTGCTTAAGGAATACCAGTCGCGGTGGTACATCATCGGCATGATAAATAACTACAACGACTTCCGCACTTTTGGCATCGACAGAATATTTTCACTAACCGTTAAGGAAGAAACTTTCAAGCGTAACCCTGACTTGTCACCCAAATCGCTTTTCCGGAACACTATCGGCCTCACCTATGCCCCTGATGGCTACGAAGAAGTCATCTTGTCATTTACTGCTTTTCAGGGCAACTATATAAAAACGCTTCCCTGGCACCATTCCCAGCAAATCCTCACCGACAACGAACAAGAGCTCCGCATCAAACTCAATATCGTCCCCAACTTCGAATTCAAACAAAAAGTCCTCATGCATGGCGAAACCGTCACCGTCATCCAACCCCAATGGTTCGCCAACAAAATCAAACAATCCCTCCAAAACACCCTCATGAAATACAAATAAAGCGACTGACTTTCACACTGAAGCATCGCGGGTATTTA
>DJWN01000005.1:10087-30060 GCA_002440975.1 Bacteroidales bacterium UBA6229 | reverse complement strand
CTTTAACCCTTTAACCCTTTAACCCACAATCCATGGAAATCATCAACACCAAAATCCCTGACTTACTCATCGTAAAACCGCTTGTTTTTGAAGATCAGCGCGGCTATTTTTTTGAATCCTATAACAAAGAGAAGTTTCTTCAACAGGGAATCGACCAGAATTTTGTTCAGGATAATGAATCAAAATCGATGAAAGGTGTCTTGCGGGGTTTGCATTTTCAGGCTCCGCCCTTTGCGCAGGGAAAACTGGTTAGGGTGATGAAAGGTGCTGTGTTGGATGTAGCTGTTGACATCCGGCAAAACTCCCCAACTTACGGCCAATGGGCTTCTACCGAACTTACCGAATCCAATAAATGGATGTATTGGGTTCCGCCGGGTTTTGCTCATGGATTTGTTACACTCGAAGACCATACTGTATTCTTTTACAAATGCACCAATGTTTACAACAAAGCTTCAGAAGGAAGCATCCGCTGGAACGACCCCGACCTGAATATTGACTGGGGCATCAACAATCCCATTTTATCAGAAAAAGACATGCACAGTCCATTATTCAAAGATTTCATCAGCCCGTTCAAATAATTGATCAGCTGGCGAATAAACAGGACCTCCAGGCGGGTGTTTATTTACAGACAAAACCCTGCATTATGCTACGCAATCTGTTTTTGGCTCTTTTATTTGTTCTCTTAGCCGGCACCTCAGGCTGGCTGTTCTTTTATCTGGCTTCTCCTCATACAAGTCAATCCGGACTTGGAGTCCTCGAAAGTGATCAAAATTACCGCATCGTCAGTTTCGACCTGCCTGATGAGGTTTACTTTGCTGGTGAACGAATTCCGATTGAACTCTTTATGACCCGTGAAAGCCTCGAACGCGAGTTGATTGTAAACACTTATTGGCATAGCTCAACACTATTGTTGCTAAAGCGAGCCAACCGCTGGTTTCCGGTGATTGAGCCCATACTGGAACAATATGGCCTTCCGGACGATATTAAATACCTCAGCGTGATCGAAAGCGGCCTCACCAATGCCCAATCACCTGCCGGTGCTGTAGGCTTTTGGCAGTTTTTGAAAGGCACAGCCAAAGATTACAACCTGGAGATAACCAATGATGTTGATATGCGCTATCATGTTGAGTTTTCAACAGCTGCAGCCTGTCGCTATCTGCTCGAATCATACGAAAAATATGGTAGCTGGTCCTTGGTGGCAGCATCATACAATGCTGGAAAACGAAGGATAGATGGTTTTTTGAGTGATCAAAAAGCCGGGTCGTATTTTGATTTGCTCATGGCCGAAGAAACTGAACGCTACCTCTTTAGAATGATCGCAATAAAAATGATTCTTGAAAACCCAGGTAAGTATGGCTTTTTCCCAGAAGCGGAAAAACTTTATCCACCACTCAACTTCGAGTTGGTAACCATTGATAAAACCATTGACAGCTGGGCAGATTACGCATATGAGCATAACATCAGTTATAAGCTGCTTAAATATTTCAATCCATGGCTCAGAAGTAATCAGCTTCGCGTAAAAAATGGCCAGTTTTACACCATAAAAATGCCGCTGCATCCGTTTAACATCACACATCACGAACTTGAACAACGCTACCTTAGACAATAATTCTTTACTTTGCACTGCTTTTTTTGAAACAAACACATGAAGGACAGCTTTTCGGAGGATAAATACCTGGAGATTTATGGTGCAAGGGTTCATAACCTCAAAAATATCGACTTAAAAATACCTCGTAATGAGTTAGTTGTGATCACCGGCTTGAGTGGAAGCGGAAAATCATCTTTGGCTTTCGACACTATTTATGCCGAAGGCCAGCGACGGTATATGGAGAGTTTCTCGGCTTATGCCAGACAATTTATTGGCAATATGGAACGCCCGGATGTGGACAAAATCAAAGGCCTAAGTCCGGTCATTTCTATCGAACAGAAATCAGTGAACCGTAACCCACGTTCCACTGTTGGAACCATTACCGAAATATATGATTTCTTCAGGCTGTTGTTTGCGCGGGCATCTGAGGCATACTCTTATAATACCGGAGAAAAGATGGTTCGTTATTCCGAAGAGCAGATCAGCAAACTGATTCAGGAGCAATATTTCGGAAAAAAAATCAATATTCTGGCTCCTGTCGTCAGAGCACGAAAAGGGCATTACCGCGAACTGCTCGAACAAATCAGGCAGGCAGGCTATTTGCGCGTTAGAATTGACGGAAAGATCAATGAAATCAGCTTTGGTATGCAGCTCGACCGGTATAAAACCCATGACATTGAGATCGTTATCGACAGAATTGAGGTAAACGAAAAAAGTGCGACACGACTTTCACAAAGCATTCAAACAGCCCTCAAACAAGGCAAAGGATTGCTACAGGTGTTGGATCAGGACAGTAATGATTTGCGTTATTTCAGTCGTTTGTTGATGTGCCCGACAACCGGACTTTCCTATGACGAACCTGAGCCCAACACCTTTTCATTCAACTCGCCCTATGGAGCCTGTCCGAAATGTAACGGGCTTGGTGAAATTGCCGAAGTAGATCTAAAAAAAATCATCCCCGACACTTCCAAAAGCATTCGCAAAGGAGGGCTGGCTCCCATTGGCGAATACAAAAACAACTGGATCTTCAACCAGCTCGAAGCCATTGGAATCAAGTATGGCTTCAACCTGAACACCCCACTTGCCGAAATACCGGAAGAAGCCATTGATGTGATCCTTTATGGTGCCAACCAAAGCTTTGATGTAAAAAAAGAATACCTGGGTGTGATGACTACCTACACCCTTAATTTTGAAGGGATTATAAACTTCATTGAAGCACAAAATAACGAAAATGCCTCGACGGGCATCCGAAGATGGGCAGGCAGTTTTATGAATCATGTGGCCTGTCCGCAATGCGAAGGTACGCGCTTGAAAAAAGAGGCACGCTACTTTAAAATCGATGAAAAAAACATCGCACAGGTAGCCGTAATGGACATACGAGAACTGGCCAATTGGGTAAATAACCTGCCAAAAAAATTGAACGAAAAGCAACTCTTGATCGGCAAAGAAGTGCTCAGAGAAATTGAAAAACGCATCCATTTTCTTTTGGATGTGGGCATTGACTACCTAAATCTTAACCGGCCTGCCAATACCCTTTCGGGAGGAGAATCGCAGCGTATCAGACTGGCAACCCAAATAGGTTCACAGCTTACCGGCGTGCTCTATATCCTGGACGAACCCAGCATCGGACTGCATCAACGCGACAATCACCGACTGATCGAATCGCTCAAACAGCTACGCGATATTGGCAATTCGGTGCTTGTGGTGGAGCACGACAAAGACACTATTTTAGCTGCTGATCATGTGGTTGATATCGGGCCGGGAGCCGGGGTACATGGAGGAGAAATCGTTGGCCAGGGCAAGCCGGGAGAATTGATGGATTGCAGCAGCATCACCTGCCAGTATCTGAGTGGCAAAAAACGAATTGAAATACCCCAAAAAAGAAGAGAAGGGCATAAAAACAAGTTCCTACTACTTAAAGGAGCAACAGGTCACAACCTAAAAAATGTTGATTTAAAACTCCCGCTCGGAAAAATGATTTGCGTTACAGGGGTATCCGGAAGCGGGAAATCAAGCCTGATCAACGAAACGCTTTATCCCATTTTGAGCAAGCATTTTTACCGCTCTGTAAAAACACCCCTGCCTTATACTTCTATTTCGGGTTTGGAACATATTGATAAGGTGATCGAGATTGACCAGTCGCCCATTGGCCGCACGCCACGAAGCAATCCGGCCACCTACACCAAAGTGTTTGATGACATCCGTAAGCTATATGGTGAGCTTCCTGAATCAAAAATTCGCGGATACAAGCCGGGACGCTTTTCGTTTAATGTAAAAGGCGGACGCTGTGAAGACTGCAAAGGTGCCGGTCTTCGCATCATCGAAATGAACTTTCTTCCGGATGTTGCCGTACCCTGCGAAACCTGCCAGGGCAAACGCTATAACCGCGAAACACTTGAAGTAAGATACCGTGGAAAATCCATCAATGATGTGCTGAATATGACCATTGATAAGGCAGTTGAGTTTTTTGAAAATCTGCATTCACTGGTACACAAAATCAAAACACTTAAAGAGGTGGGATTGGGTTATCTGAATCTGGGACAGGCTTCCACCACAATTTCGGGAGGAGAAGCCCAACGCGTGAAACTGGCTTCAGAACTTTCTAAAAAAGATACCGGCAAAACATTGTATATTTTGGACGAACCCACCACTGGTCTGCATTTTGAAGATGTAAAAGTGCTCCTTGAGGTTTTAAATAAACTGGTTGACAAAGGCAATACCGTGCTGATTATCGAACACAATATGGAAGTGATCAAGGTGGCTGACCATATCATTGATATGGGCCCTGAAGGCGGTGCTCCCGGAGGCCAAATCATTTGCGAGGGCACCCCCGAAGAGGTGGTAAAATGTAGTAATAGCCATACAGCACGCTATCTTAAGTTTGAACTCTAATCCTAAACACAGACGAAATCCAAAAAAAAGTAGCCTTTTTATAAAGGTTCTTAAAAAATGTTTTCCTAACTTCGTGCAGAAGCTTTAAACACATTGTTTTAAGCATTTGCAAACAAACACAATGTTAACCACATTTCGAAACGTTTGGGATTTCAGCTATTTGCTGCTTATACTGTTGAGCGGTTTCAGTGTGGTTATTGTTAGTGCCCAACCAAATTATCGCTTTGAACACCTCTCAAAAAATGAAGGACTAAGTCAGGGAACAGTCAATGCCATCTACCAGGATATCAACGGCCTGATGTGGTTCGGGACGAAAGACGGACTAAACCGTTACGATGGCAACGAGATTACGGTTTTCAGACGCAATTTTGAAGATCCAAACAGCCTTCCGAACAATCATATTCTGGCTATCAATCAGGATGAAACGGGCAGGTTGTGGATTGGTACATATGGAAACAACTTGTCCTACTTCAACCCCATCACCGAAAAGTTTTTTAGTTGGAAACATTTTATTCAGGAAGAGGATGAAATTGATATTGGAGATAAAATATTTTGCATTGAAATAGATCATCAAAATAATAAGTTACTGGCCGGCAGCGACAAAGGCATAATAATTATCGACCTCATTGATAAAAGAATGCGCTTTTTGAATATGCAAGACTTTATGATTGATTCAATTCAGGTGGGAAATATCTACAGTTTGCTTTCGGAAGGAGAAGACTTTTGGATTGGCACTGACTATGGCGGATTAATACATTACAAAACCAAATCTAATACCTTCACACCAATCGGTTACGATCACGTGAGGTCAAACCTTACTGCCGCAACAAACAAAGGAACAATTCTTTACATTCTAAAAGATAACTCGTCAAACATCTGGGTTGCCACTTTTGGTGATTATGTACTTAGACTGGATCGTGAGAAAAATCTTTTATCAAAAGTTAATTTCGAACAGCATGGCTCCGTTTTTCACGAACTGGCATTCACCCGACAGCTCACTCTGGTTGGCGACACAGCTATTTGGGCTACTAACGAATATGGATTTCAGGTTTTTGACCTTCAACGCCAAATAGTTTATAACACCCGTTATGGTCCTGACAACCCTTTTGGAGTGAATTCCTCTAATTTAAAATCAATCTTTGCAGATTCGAACGGTGGTGTTTGGATTGGTGGTAATGGTTATGGCTTGAGCTATTATTTCCCCGTGAGCAAAGGTTTTAAGCATTTAATGTATCAGCCCGGTCATCCCAAAGGACTTGATTTTAGAAGTATTCGTACAATCTTTGTTGATAAGAATCAAAATCTATTTGTTGGTGGATATGGCGGAATGAATGCCTTTGACAAAGAAGGTAATGCGATCTGGAAAAATCCCGAACTCAATGTTGCCTATATCACACTTCCTGATACTAAGAACAAAAACCTGCTTTGGGTGGGCCGCGAAAATGGCGGACTAACTTTGGTGAACAAAAAAAACGGTGATATCATTCAATACCTTAACAGTATTCAACCAAATGATAGAAACAGATTATTGGGTAATTTTGTTATGAGCATGCTTTTCAAAACCGAGGATGAACTCTGGATCGGAACCGAATCTGGTCTAAACCTTCTCAACACAAAAACCAATACAACCGTTCATTTCCGGCATAATCCGGATAATAAAATGTCGATCCCCGAAGGTAGAATAAGTTGTATATTTCGGGATTCGAAAGGCCGCACCTGGCTGGCAAGTATTGGTGGAGGAGTGGCTTATATGAAAGATGATGATATGATGTTCCGGTCATTTAAAAACAACCAGAGAGATGCTTTCAGCATCAGCTCAAACAATGTTTTTTATGTTACCGAAAGCAGGTCAGGTGATATTTATATTGGAACCGAAAGCGGCTTGAACCGATTTAACGAGACCACCCAGACTTTTACTACTTATACCACTTCCAATGGACTGGTAAATGATGTGGTGTATCGCATCGAAAGTGATGCTAAAGGCCGCTTATGGATAAGCACCAACGAAGGCTTAAGCTGTTTTGATCCTGAAAACAAATCTTTCCGCAATTACACGCGTGAAGACGGGCTGCAGGCCAATGAATTCAACAATGGATCTTCCTTTGTTGACCAGTATGGAACGATGTATTTTGGCGGAATAAATGGCGTATCAATTTTTGATCCCTTATCACTAAAAGACAATACCACACCTCCTGAAGTGATTTTTACCAATATGATGGTCGGTAACAAACGACTAATCCTTGATCCTCCAATAACCCAAACAAAACAATTACACTTACATTATGATAATCAGTCGTTTAGACTAGAATTTGCAGCACTAAACTTCTACAAGGCCAAAAAAAACCAATATGCTTTTCGCATCAGAGAATTGCAGAAAGAATGGCAAATGCTCGAAAACAAAAACAGCATTGATATTATCCGGCTTGGGCATGGCACCTTTACTATTGAAGTGATTGCTTCCAACAACGATAATTACTGGAACCAAAATCCCGCACAGCTAAAGATCATCATTGCTCCACCCTTTTGGTTAACTACATGGTTCAGTATCACCACCATAGTTGTCCTCATATTTTTATTGATTTTATTTTATCGTCTGAGGCTTAGTAATCTGGAACGTAAAAAATTAGCCTTGGAAAAACAGATAAGCACCCGAACCCGCGAACTTCTGGAGGCTAACTCAAATCTGAAATCCGAAATCCAAATCAGGCAACAAACTGAAGAAGAACTTAGAATCGCTAATAGCACCAAAGACCGGTTTTTCACCATCATCGCACACGATCTTAAAAATCCTTTTGGTGCGCTGTTAAATCTCACAGAACTTTTGAAAAATGAGTTTGAAAACCTCAGTGATAAAGAGAAAAAAGATATTGCCGCAGTAATGTTCAACAGTGCAAATGACAATTATAAGTTACTCGAAACATTGCTGGGATGGGCCCGCTCACAGCAAAAACAGCTTAAATTAGATTTCCACGAACAGGATTTGTATGAGATTGTAAATGAAAATATTGGCTTTTTAGCCGAACATGCCAAATCAAAAAAAATTCGATTACTTACTGACATTCCAGAGAATACCTGTGTTTTTGTTGATTATCAAACCATATCCACTGTTGTGCGAAATCTGATTTCAAATGCCATTAAATTCACACACATTGGGGGCCTCATTCAACTAAGCAGCCAACAAAATGGAGCATATACAATACTGCATGTGACTGATAACGGGATCGGTATCGAGACTGAAAACCTTGACAAGCTCTTCAGTATTGATGGACAATACAAGCATGATGGTACGCTGAACGAAAAAGGCACCGGTCTTGGCCTGGTATTGTGTAAAGAATTTATGGAAGCCAACAACGGAAGCATCTCCGTAAAAAGTGAAACAGAAACAGGCAGCACATTCTCTATCAGTCTGCCTGCCTGTAAGGCTTGATTAGCGAAGTTTAACAGCAGTTCCAATAGCCGGTCGATACGTCTCGTCCCAATCATTCATTTTATAAATCCGCTTCAGTTTGATTCCATACAGCTGCGAAACATCCCAAAGCGTTTCACCACTTTGCAGGGCATGATAATGATGCGTTTTCGATTTGCGCTTTTTCTTTTGCACATAAACAATCTGTCCGGCCTCTAAAGCATCACCTTTTGGCAGATCGTTATACTTATAAAACTGCCAGCTGTACATATGAAGTTCTTTCGTCAGCGAACTTATATCATCGCCTTCTTTGGCAAAAATCAACCTTACGCCATTGTTCTCATGAATGAAGCGTCCCTGATCTGATTGGTTTACAACGGCAAATTCGCCCAACTTTGGCGGGATGTCAGTAACCTTTACCTGGGGGGCATCCGGTTTTTGTCTTTTTGCTGCCTTGCCTGTCAATGCCTCTTTGTCATAAGCAGCCAGATCGTAACGCTCGATGATACGAATCAGCAATTCGGGATAGCGTGGATTGGTGGCATATCCGGCCTTACTCAACCCTTTGGCCCAGCCTTTGTAATCTGTAATTTTGAGTGTAAACAAATCAGCATAACGGCCTCTTTGCGTCAAAAAAAGTGAATGATCGTGATACGATTCCTCTGCTTTTCGATAGGAACGAAAACATTCATTCTTCTCATCATCATCCATATAAAAAGTGCGACCTGTCCAGCCTTTATGACACTTAATTCCAAAGTGGTTGTTAGCTTTACGTGCCAGGTTGCTGTTTCCGCTTCCGGATTCTAAAATCCCCTGAGCCAGGGTGATGGATGCAGGAATCTTATATTCCCGCATTTTTTCGATGGCAATAGCCTTATAAGTTTTGATGTATTCTTCGGTGCTGATCTTCTGCTGCGCCAAAAGTGGGTGCCCAGCAAATGTCATTAACAAAAAAAAGCCCAAACCCAAAAAAAGTGAAAAATACTTCAATGCCTTCGTTTTATGCAAAAATAGACTACCTATAAATTTGACCAACGGCTACAAAACGTAGTTTTTCACAAAAGATTGTTACTAACATCGGTCTAAAACTTACATTTGCAGCTTACTGAAATAATAAAAATGGCTACAGCTGAAGCTTTATTTGAATATTTTCCAAAACTATCTTCCCGTCAACGCGAACAGTATGAAGCACTTCTGCCTCTTTATGCGGAATGGAATGCGCAAATCAATGTGATTTCGCGCAAAGATATGGATCACTTTTACGAGCGTCATGTACTGCATAGCATGACAATTGCACACTATATCTCTTTTAAGCCCGGAACACAAATTCTGGATGTTGGAACAGGCGGCGGCTTCCCAGGAATTCCATTGGCAATTCGTTTTCCGCAGGTTCAGTTTTTGCTGATCGACAGCATTGGCAAAAAAACGAAAATAGTGGAAGATGTGGTTCAAAATCTCGAACTGAAAAATGTGGAAGTAAAACAAATCAGAGCCGAACAGCTCAGTCAAAGCTTCGACTTTGTGATAAGCCGTGCTGTGACAAGATTGGAAACTTTTGTGCAGTGGACGCGCAATAAAATTCACAAAAAGCAAATCAACAGCCTGCGGAATGGGATCCTCTACCTGAAAGGAGGCGAGTTGGAAGAAGAACTTGAAGCAATCAGTAAATACTATAAATACCGTGTTTTTCCTTTAGCACCAGATTTTAAAGGTGAATTTTTCGAAACAAAAAAACTTCTGCATCTGGTTCCGATCAGGTGATTTGGATAGAATTGATTTTTCTTTAATTTAGCCATCCTTAATTAAAATCACATATTATGACAGAAACAATAACCCAATCGTTAAGAGAAAACAAAGCCGCACGCTGGGGAGCACTGGCCGTGGTATCGTTTACCATGTTAACCGGCTATTACATCAACTATGTTATCTCACCGCTTAAGCCCTTGCTTGAGCTGCATCTCGAATGGACAAGCCGCGATTTTGGCATTTGGAACTCAGCTTATGGCTGGTTTAATGTTTTCTTCCTGATGCTCATCTTTGGCGGTCTCATACTCGACAAAATGGGTGTTCGTTTCACAGGTCTGGGTGCCAGCCTAACCATGATAATTGGAACAGCACTACAATATGCTGCCATCGAAAATCTGATTCCATCCGATGCTTATATTTTTGGCCTGAAAGCCCAGATAGCTATTGGTGCACTTGGCTTCGGTATTTTTGGTGTAGGAGTTGAAGTTGCGGGAATTACGGTTTCCAAAGTTATTGTAAAGTGGTTTAAAGGAAAGGAACTGGCACTAGCTATGGGGCTCGAGATGGCCACTGCCCGTATGGGTACTGCCCTGGCACTTTCGCTCCCAATCCCGATGGCTACAGTTTGGTTTGGCACGATGGAAATGCCCTCCATTTCAGCTCCTGTGATGCTTGGTTTAGGGCTTTTAGTAGCAGGTTTTGTTGCCTTTATCTGGTACACCTTTATGGATCGCAAGCTCGAAAAATCAGAAGGCATAAAAGACAAAACAGATCCGGAAGAAGAATTTAAAGTGAGTGACATTTTCTTTATTATCAAAAACAAAGGATTCTGGTTGATAGCACTGCTTTGCGTATTATTCTATTCAGGTGTTTTTCCATTCCTTTATTATGCTACTGACCTGATGATAAACAAATACGGTGTTGATCCTGCTTTTGCAGGAGCCATACCCAGCCTGCTACCCTTTGGAACAATTATTTTAACTCCGCTTTTTGGTAACCTGTACGATCGAAAAGGTCGTGGTGCTACCATTATGCTTTTGGGATCAATCTTCCTGTTGGTGGTTCACACATTTTTTGCCATTCCTGGTTTCAATCATTATTTTGTAGCCATTGCACTGATTCTTTTCCTGGGTGTAACCTTCTCTTTGGTTCCTTCTGCCATGTGGCCTTCTGTGCCAAAAATAATCCCCGAAAAACAATTAGGAACAGCTTATGCACTCATCTTTTGGGTGCAAAACTGGGGATTAATGGGTATGCCCTTACTGATCGGCTGGATTTTGGATAAATACAGTATCGTGGGCACCAATGCCGCCGGAAAACCAATATATGACTATACAATCCCAATGATTGTTTTTGCAGCTACAGGTTTATTGGCAATTTTTGTGGCACTCATGCTTAAAGCCGAAGACAAACGCAAAGGCTACGGGCTCGAACTACCTAATATTGCTGAAAAAGCAGAAGCTGTGATCGAACAGGAAAAAAGTATTTAATGTTGTTTATTTAAAAGTTGAACCGCCTCATTCCGGGGCGGTTTTTTTTGTTTTATAAACAGTGACTTTACTATCAAAATAGATCGTATCCAGGTTAATGTCTTTTACAGGGCGAAGCGTTATAAGATAATCAGC
The DNA here is from genome assembly GCA_002440975.1 of Bacteroidales bacterium UBA6229. Classification (GTDB taxonomy): domain Bacteria; phylum Bacteroidota; class Bacteroidia; order Bacteroidales; family F082; genus UBA5536. Next base: position 18,803 of record DJWN01000005.1, on the reverse strand, counting down.
TCCCTTTTCAATAAACTGATTGATCTTCCTGGGTATATCATCTGACTGATGACTAAGCGTCCAACCTTTTCGCTTAAGGAAATAAAGACTGCCATTGCGAGTCATATCAGGATACACTATAACTTTTGCATCTTGTAAAATCCCCAAACTATCCATTACCGAATCATATCCTTTTAAAACAAACCCTACTTCCGAAAATTTGTCTTTTGACCTATCATATCTGCTTTTCAGCCGCTCCGTAGTATCGAACATGGCCAACAAACAAAAGACACACAGGAAAACTTTGAAGTATATTGAATCAAATAATCTTCTGAACCTTCGAAAAAGACTTTTAAACAACAGCACAAATGTAAAAACGACAGGCACAAACAAAACAAGAAAATAATAGTCGTGATCGCGAAACTGCGCAAAAAACAACAACACAAAAAAAGCAGACCCCAACAACAAGAGGCTTGCCACGCTTATTAAAAAATAATCCTTACGCTTCACGAAAAATATACCTGTCAGCGAAAAACCAAACAAATAATACGTATTAAAATAAAAATAATCGTTGCGCCAGCTTTTAATGGCATCAATTACAACATTCAGTTCATTCGGGCTCATACGCCATATTGGCCGGATAGTGGTTAGAAAATAAAAATCATTATTGGCACTATTATATGCTTTAACGAAAACAAACCACCACAAACCAACCAGCAACAAATTGAGCGCGAAATACAGCCATACATAAATATGCCTGACTGCACCATTTAGTTCAATTTTATGATAAAACACGCCTATTGAATAAGTCAAAACAGCAGCAACAGGATTGATCAAATAGGTAACTTTAATCAATGACGACAGTGTAAAAAATAAAAAAGCCAACGGCAAGCTAACTGTTTGCCGCTTCGAATGAACGCCTACATAGAAAAACCACCAACCGATTAATGCAAAACTCACTGCTGCCGGATCGGGTAAGTAGTTATTAGCGTAGTACATAAACGCTGTCGAGCTTATCAAAATGAAGGTAATGAAAAAAGTATAAAAGTAATCTCCGACGATTCTCCCGATGATTCTATATAAGGCATAAAAACCGGTAACACTAATCGAAAGATTCAGTATTCTTAACACAAAGTCCTGCTCACCAATCAGTTTGTAAATAAAAGAAACAAGATAATATAAGAGCGGGAATTCATTCGCTGCGTTCCCGTTATCACTACTGAGGTTATACACCTGTGGATTAAAAAACCCATTATCAAACCTAAAATAATTGGATGCAAATGACAGGCTGTCGGTCTGACGAATGAAATGAATGCCCTGAGGATGCATAAAACTTGTCAGAAATTGCTCAAGAGCGACCAAATAAACAGCCAAAATCGCCCAAAAAAACAAGGAACTATACTTGTTGTTACATACTGCCTTCTTCAACATAACGAACAATATTTTTAACAAAGCTAAATATTATCCTTCTTAATGCTTGAGATTCATGAAATAATGGGTTTAAAAGGAATTATAACCTCACCTATACTCCTTCCACTGCTATTTACAATATCGCTTAATAACTGCATAAGCCTCCTCTAACCCCAACTCACCAGCCTTGCTCAAATCAATGCAGGCAAGTTGCTGCTCACCCAGATAAAGCAGCGTAAGCGCACGGTTATAATAAGCTTCGGCCATGCCGGGTTCGTAACGGATAGCTTCGCTGTAGGCATCGATGGCGGGGTGAAAATCACGGTTTTGCATGTGAATATTACCCATATTATACCAACCAAAAGCAAATTCAGGATAACTGATCAGGATTTGTTGCATCAGCTGACGCGATTCGGAATAATCCGGCACTACAGTTTTCGTTTCGTTGGCGGGAATATTCTTTTTCCGGGTAATCATAAGAGCATGGTCAAATCGTTCTTCAGCCAGCACCAGCTCGGCTTTTTCTATCATCACATTCACCAGATTAGTGAGGGCGTACAATTCCCAGTCCTTCTGACCACTTAAACGTGTGTAGGCATTTATTGCCTTGCTGTAATTCCCCTGATCCTGATAGCGGATTCCCAATAAAAAATCCGTTGGCAAGCTGTATTTTTCTTCAACAAGCGAATCAGTAACAACTTTTAAAAACACATGTTTATCTTCAGCAAAAGCCAGTCTAAACCCCGCTTTTGTTCCGGCATTAAACTGACTAAGACCAAGATCAACATAGGCTCCGTAAGTATGTTTCTTCCCGGGAGGGAACAGCTCCACCGGCACTACACTAAACAAACCAAACGGCACAATATCAATTTGCCTGAACTGCACCCTGCTTTGCTGGGCTTCTCCACTTACAAAATCTGATTCCAGTGCAAAAATCTGATCAAAATAAGTTGAATCGGCATAGCGGGCATACAGCGAATCGGGATTACCGCCTTCGTTGTTAAGTGCTTTGATTATCGCCATTGCCTGTTCATAATCAGTTTGGCTACCCTTTATATCTCCAGCTTTTTGGCGCGCCATCGAACGATTTATCCAGGCACCGGCAAAGTCGGGAAACAATTCAATCGCACGTGAAAAATCCCCGGCAGCCTCTTCAAACTCATTCAACTGAAAGTACATGACCCCCCTATTGAACCAGGCATACACATTTCGGGGATTTATCCTTGTAACCACTTCATAAAGCGGTAATGCCTTGTCGAATTCCTTTTGCATACTGTGAATGAGTGCCCTGTTGTAATAGGTTAAGGCATTGCGTGCATCCAATCGGTTAACCTTTTCATAGTCTTGCATGGCAGCTATGGTATCACCCATTTTTAAATAGGCCATGGCACGCTGAAAATAAAGCAATGGGTTTTGTTCGTCAAGACGCAAAGCCTCGTTGAAGTCTTTCAAAGCCTTATCAGGAGCTTCCAGCTCGAGCTGTATCATACCGCGTCTCATCCAGGCTTCAGTGTTGAAATAATCATGAAAAACCGCCTTATCCAAATCTTCAAGAGCTTCTTCGGGTCTTTCCAGAAATCGATTGGCCACTCCCCGATTCATATAGGCATTCGACATGGTTGGATTGATGAGCAAAGCCATATCATAAGAGTTGATAGCTTCTTCAAAATCATTCAGGTGCATATTGGTAGCACCAATGGCCAGATGTAAATCGGCATCATAAGGATCAATCTCCAGTGCCCGGGCAAAATCAGCCTTGGCGTCATAATAATTACTCAGTCGGTCGTTGGTGATTCCGCGATAATGCCATGCTCTTACATAAAGCGGGTGAATCTCAAGTGTTTTCGAGAAATCTTCGTAAGCTCCCTGATAATCACTCAGGCTGTATTTGGCTACTCCCCGCAGAAAATAAGCCTCAAAATGATCTGATTTATAACGTAAGGCCGTGTTAAAGTTTCGGATCGCATCCAGAAAACGATCCTCCGAAAGATCGATACGTCCAGCTAAAACAAAATGCCGATAGTTGACCTGAGCATGCGTATTCAAACTACAAATCAACAAAAACCCAATAAAGACAGTAATTGTTTTATTCACGTTTGTAAAAGAGCTTATATCGGCAGTTTTGTTTTATTCGTTAAGCGAATACTATGCATTTCCATCTTTTTATCCACGGCTTTGCACATATCATAAACCGTAAGCAAAGCCACATTAACGGCCGTAAGTGCTTCCATCTCAACGCCAGTCCGGCCAACACATCTCACTTCAGAGCTCACATAAACCCCTTGTTCATCCAATTGTGCCACAACCTTTATCTTATCCAGCAGTAAGGGATGACAGAGCGGAATGAGATTAGCTGTTTGTTTGGCAGCCTGCACTCCGGCAATTTCTGCAATGGTAAGCACATCACCCTTTTTCATCAGGTTATCCTGAATCAGCTTTCGTGTGTTGGCTTCGAGCCGGATAAATCCTTCGGCAATTGCTGTGCGCACTGAGCTTACTTTGTTGCCAACATCAACCATACGTGCATTTCCCTGATCGTCGAGATGTGAAAGTTCTTCCATAGGTTTGTTCTATTGTTATATAACGACAATATCAAAGGTATTGTATATTTTTCTATCATTCGGGCTATAAAATAAATATACACAGCTATTGCTCATTGGTTTATTGAGCCAATAAACTGGTTTTTGACTTTGTCAAAATAAGTTATTTCGCTAACTTCAATTTCACACCACTTCCATTCAGCTTCATCCAAATACCAGGTGGCTTTTCAATGAGATCAGAAAAAATCCCCGCCGGAAAACCAGCGGGGATTACTCAATGTTATTCATTGGATGCGCTAAACATCAATCTTAGCATATTTGGCATTTGCCTCAATAAACTCGCGTCGGGGAGCTACTTCATCGCCCATCAGCATCGAAAAAACATGATCTGCTTCCAGGCCGTTCTCAATTGTAACCTGCCTAAGGGTTCTCGTTTCGGGTGCCATAGTAGTTATCCAAAGCTGTTCGGCGTTCATCTCTCCAAGACCTTTATAGCGTTGAATATGAATTCCACGTTCGGTTCCATCAACAGACCACTCCTTTGTGATACGCTCGCGTTCGTCTTCTGACCAGGCATAAAGCTCTTTCGATCCCTTACGCAGCAGATAAAGCGGCGGGGTGGCAATGTAGATATACCCTTTCTCAATCAGGTCGTTCATATAGCGGAAAAAGAAGGTTAGAATCAGCGTGGCGATATGGCTTCCATCAATATCAGCATCCGTCATAATAATGATCTTGTGGTAGCGGAGTTTATCAATATTCAATGCTTTACTATCTTCCTCTGTTCCAATTGTTACGCCCAGGGCAGTAAAAATATTCTTGATTTCTTCACTCTCAAAAATCTTATGTGGCATAGCTTTCTCAACATTGAGAATTTTACCGCGGAGTGGCAAAATAGCCTGAAAACGACGATCGCGACCTTGTTTGGCTGTACCACCTGCCGAATCACCCTCAACAAGATAAATCTCGGCTTTGGCCGGATCTCGTTCGCTACAATCACTCAACTTGCCGGGTAATCCTGAACCTGAAAGCACACTTTTGCGCTGAACCAGTTCGCGTGCCTTTCGTGCTGCATGGCGTGCTGTTGCTGCAAGGATCACCTTATTCACGATGGTTTTTGCCTCTTTCGGATTCTCTTCCAGATAATACGCCAGATGTTCGCTAACGATCTGATCTACCACGCCCATTACCTCATTGTTTCCAAGTTTGGTTTTGGTTTGCCCCTCAAACTGCGGTTCAGGAACTTTTACAGAAATAATTGCCGTGAGTCCCTCGCGGAAGTCATCGCCGCTGATATCAAATTTCAATTTGGCCAGCATCCCCGATTTCTCAGCATAGGATTTCAGTGTACGCGTTAGGCCTCTGCGGAAACCGGCAAGATGTGTTCCACCTTCATGCGTACTGATATTATTAACATAAGAATGCAGGTTTTCGGCAAAAGAAGTATTGTATTGCATGGCAATTTCCACCGGCACCTCATTGCGTTCTCCTTCAATGGCAATTGGATTTGGAATCAACTTATCCCTGTTTTCGTCGAGATAGGCAATAAAATCAGGCAATCCGTTTTCGGAGAAGAAGGTCTCAGATTTAGTTTCACCATCATAAAGCTCCTCGCGTTCGTCTGTGAGAAGAATGGTAATACCCCGATTAAGAAACGCCAACTCACGCATACGTGAAGCCAGAATATCAAAATCGTAGCTGGTAGTTATGAAAATACTATCATCCGGTTTAAAAGTAATTTTTGTTCCATTGATCTTCGACTCACCCACCACATGCACATCAGCTAATGGTTTTCCACAGGAATACTCTTGCACAAACTCTTTGCCTTCGCGATAAACAGTTGCTTTGAGATGGGTCGAAAGCGCATTGACACAACTCACGCCTACCCCATGCAAACCACCAGATACCTTGTATGATCCTTTATCAAATTTACCCCCGGCGTGTAATACTGTCATTACAACTTCAAGGGCTGACCGATTTTCTTTCTCATGCAGTCCTGTTGGAATACCACGGCCGTTATCCAATACACTGATTGAATTATCTTTATGAATCACAATCTCAATGCGGTCGCAATAGCCACCCATTGCTTCATCGATGGAATTATCAACTACTTCGTAAACAAGATGGTGCAATCCGCGCACATTCACATCGCCAATATACATGGCAGGTCTTTTGCGGACGGCTTCGAGACCTTCGAGCACCTGAATGTTTGAGGCGTTATATTGGCTGTTGGCTAATTCTCTTTTTTCTTCTGCTGTCATTTTCAATCTGTTATTGCTAAGTTTTATCAAACATGCAAAGGTACAATTTTTAGGCTTACCAAAAGGCAAGCAATACGCTCAAATCCAGCTAAGTTATTAACAATTTCGAGCATTTTTCAACGCTTCATAAGGCATTCTTAAAAGTTCTCAATCAGAAATTCATCCGATCCTAAAAACGCACCTTGATACCGGCACTTAATTCGAATCCGTAGGCAGGATAATTGTCGAAAAGCAAATATTTTTTATTCAGCAGGTTATCGAACCTGACATAAGCTGTAAGTGCTGACGAAAACTGATAATCCGCTCCCAGATAGATGTCGGCAAAACCATCAAGTGTGGTCACAGATTCTTTTCCGCCATGATAAACTGGTACTTTTTGTTTGCCTCGATAAATCAATCCTCCATTTATTTCCAGATGATTCCAGGCTGCCCAGCGTACATCCAGTTCAAAAAGAAAATCTGGCTTGTGCCAGGCTTCGGCTAACGAATCCATCACATACTGATTCCAAAGCAAGGAAGCTTCAATCTGCCACTTCTCGGCAGGTTTCCAGACAGCTTCTGCCAAAAAGCTAAAGTGGCGCATCCCGTCATAAACCATTGTGAAGCTATTCCTGTAAGGCTGAAGCGTATCAATCAGGTAAAATGGGCTTTGACTTGTTTCTTCAAACCGAATACCTAAATGCAAATCCAGACTGGAAGAGAGTGCCGCCCGCATTCCGGCATCAAAACTAAAATGCTTATTCTCCCATGACAATGGAACAATGGCATTGATCCAGGGATTCACCTCCGTGAGATCGCGGTAAGTAATCCGGTTGATTCCGCCATCTGTTCCGGCGTAAAACTCAAGCTTTTTGTCGAGCAGATACAGATTTCCGCGAATGGCGGGATACCACCAGAACTCACTCTTTAAATCCGGCTGATAGTTTAGATGCAAGCCCAGTTTGAGCTGATAAAAACTGCCTTTGAGTCTTAGATAAGGTATAGCGGAAACCAGATAGGTTGATTCCGACTGCAAAGTATCGCGGTTGTTGTAAAAATCACCTTCCACTTCTATCCCAATGGCCTGTTCGCCTTCAAAATCAAACCAGTCGAAATACATGGCCATGTCGCCTTTCAGCTTTGCCTGATGTTCCTGAGTTTGATCCGCATTAAAAAAGTAATTGTATTCCACTCCCAGCTTATGATTCAAATAGCCCAACTTTTGCTCCGTGCTGATCAAATCTGCTGCAAAACCAATGTTTTGATAGGTCTGCTTCAAATCCTGTTTCTCAAAAAGCAAAGCAGGAAATTCATCCGGACGAAAACCATAATAGCGGTAAGCATCCATCTGATAATAAAGGCTGGTATTTAGCTTATGATCATCAAAAGCATGATCCAACGATAAGTTAAGGCCATTATTCATATAATCTGCCGGGGCATAATCTGCAATATCTGTCCAGGTGGAACGATGCGAAAGCATAAGTCCGAAGCGTGTATCCCTGTTCAATGCAGAGCTGTGACCATACAGAAACAATGGTGAGAGCCGGCTTCCCATGCCTGCCATCAAAAAATTGGAATAGCCTTCACTTTTCTTCCCTGATCGGAAAGCCAAAGGACTTAACAACTCCAGCTCGGCGCGATGACCCATTTTACGCTCGATACGGCTGATCGTTGTATCAGGTGGAGGAAAGGCCGCCCCGGGTGATTGTGGCTTCACAAACTGTTTCTCAAAATCACGTATAACTGGCTGAAAGGCACCTTCGATGGTTACCCTTTCCTGATGGCTTTGTCCGTAAAGGGATAAAAAACCAGTTACCGAAAGCACACCAAAAAGTAATACCAATCGCATAAACTTTATTTTTTCACCATTCATAGCTTATTCCTCCACACTTTCGAGGGATTTAAGTTTTTTGCCGGCAATTAATTTCAAATCCTCCCCGCTGTAGTTGTCAATAATACTCTTGAGTGTTTCGCGTGCCTGGAAGACATTTTCGTTGGCAGCATAAATATCTGCCAGCAGGATATATCCCTTAGCCAGCCAATATTCATAGGAAGGATAACGATCAGCATTGGCAAATACCCGTTCTTCGGCCGTACCAAATTGCCCCATCTTAAAATGAGCCTCAGCCAGTAAATAGGCTGCCTCTGCACCATAATTTCCCTGATCAGCTTCCACACAAAGTTGCAAGGGAGCAATGGCCTTGTCGGGATTATTCATGGCCAAAAACGACTTCCCCAGGATATAATCAGCCTGCAAACGCTGCTGTGCATCAGCATCGGGATTTTGCTGTAACTTTTGCGCATGATTGATGGCCGCCTCAAAATTATTCTTGAAGAAATTACTTTTCATGCTGCCTTCGAGTGCTTCTCTTTGCACCGTATTATTTTCTGTTAAACTGATCAAACGACTGTAATAATCAGCTGCATTTTCATATCCGGCCTTGTCGTACTCAATTCGTGCTGCTGCCAGCAAAGATTCATCGGTGTAAGGATTATCCGGGAAGTCAATAATAAAAGTCAAATGCTCAAGTGCTTTCTCCTGGTTTC
>DJWN01000005.1:0-10080 GCA_002440975.1 Bacteroidales bacterium UBA6229 | reverse complement strand
GAAGGCCAGCGAATCCTGCTGCGAACTGCTCACCTGCCCTACGCCCATCTTTTCGGTAAAAGCAAAATAGGTTTGTAAATCATTCTTTTCCATATAAATGCTTCGCAGTAAGTTGAGTGCTTCGCGCGATTCATTAGTTCCCGGATAACGACTAACCACTTGCTGCAAGCTTGTAATTGCGCGATCGTTCTGACTGTTATTGAAATAAATCATTCCGGTTTTCATCAGAGCCTGCCGGGCATAGGTTGAACGTGGTTTCTCGCGTATAAGCCTGTCGAAGCTGGCGATGGCCGATCTGCTATCACCCGAAACAAGATGCGTAGAGCCGATCTCATATAAGGATAAATCGTAGTAAGAAGATTGCGGATATCTGCGAAGGAGATTTTCGAGCCGGGAAATCTTTTGGTTAGACTGTCCCATGGCTCCATAAGCCAGGCCCATCTGATAAAGTGCATAATCACCACCGGATTTGGAAGCCTGATCCACTTTTTCGTAATTGTCGATAGCAGCCTGATATTGTTTCAGCATAAAATGACAGTCGCCAATCCTGAGCATGGCATCATATTGCAAATCAGGAACGGGAATGTAGGGTGCTGCAATAAATTGCCTGAAAGAAGGTAAGGCTGATTTGTAATCCTTTTTACTAAAAAAAGTATATCCAAGGTTGTAGGTAGCCAATGGATAAATATCAAGATTTCGGGCACCACTCATACCCAAAAAGGCTTTAAAATATTTCTCGGCACCCCAATAATTCTTCTGATAATAAAAAGTCTCGGCCAGCCAAAATGTTGCTTCTGCTCTCCGGTCAGCCTGATTGCTTTGTTGGGCAATCCGGTTAAAATAATCGGCTGATTTCTGTATCTCACCCTGATTAAATAGCTGAACGGCAAGCGAATAACTTAACTGGTCGTAAATCTCCTGCATCTCCGGATCGCGTGAACCCAGTTTTTCGAGCTTGCTGAGTGCTTTGTCGTACTCTTTTGCAGCAAGATACAGGTGTATTATTAAACGTTCGGCTTCTGCAATACGTTCTGATTGAGGATTTGACTCGACAAATTCCTGAAGCAATTTTGCCGCTTCGCTAAAGGGATCAGTGCCAGCTGCCAAACTCAATCTGGCATAATTAAACAAGGCATCCTCGCTGATCTGATCATCATAAGCTGCTTTATAAGCAGCCAGAAAAGCATTTTTGGCAAATTTCGTTTGTCCGGTCTCCACATAACAAGATGCCAGGTTGTAAGAGGCATACTGCCGAAGGCTGTCATCGGGTGGCCCGACCTGCTCAAAATTCCGGATTGCAGCCTGCATCTGACCGGCATTCATTTTACTTATCCCGATTTGATAATGATCTTCGCGGCCCAGCTTTCGTCTGTTTTGCCGTTCGTAAACTTCATAATACTGCAAAGCCTTTTCGTAATCTCCATTAGCATACCAGGCATCAGCAAGCATTTTTGCTATCTCGGGTTTACGGCGATAATCGGCTTCTTTGTAAGCCGTCTCACCTAACTTAAGTACTTCATCCAGTTCGCCATTACGATATCGGATTTGCAGGATATAAAGTGGTAGTTGCTTGCGATACGTGCGATCATCAGTGATGCTTTCGAATAGTTTCAGAGCTTTATCGTCCTCATTGCGCAGGTAGTGAATATGTGCTTTGTAGTAGGCAGCGTCATTGGCATACTGACCGCCCTGATCATAAACCTTATCAAACAGAAGCAAGGCCTTGTCGATTTCCCCATTCTGAAGCAGGGCATAAGCCATTTTGTACTGGACTTCATGCTGTTGTGCTGTTGTCAATCTTTGCTGATCTGTTTGCTCATAGGCCAGGATAGCGTCATTGTATTTTCTGTCGTCAAACAGCAAGCCGCCCTGATAGAAACTCACAACCGGCATCCAGCTGCTACCGGGATAATCTTCTGCAAAACGGGCAATCAAAACACCAGCATCATCTTCATCAAGATGATATGCGCTGGCAGCTTCAAAATATCTCGAATCAATATATATCTGGCTATTGGGATCGTCCAGTTTCTGAATCAAATGGGCAAAAAGCTTTTGGGCAGCTCCATATTGTTTGTTAGCAAAAAATTCCCTGCCTTCCTGAAAGTTTTTCTGCGGATTCCATTCAGCAAGTTGCTTCTGTGCCTGCATTTGGCCGGGCAAAAAAATACTCACTACAAACAAGATCAAAACATAACGATACAGCATAATCCGATTTTTTTCCGATTGCGAAGGTACAATTTCGGTGAAAAAGGAGCAGGTGGAATTCATAACTAATCCGGGAATTTATTTTTCGCTATTATCAGTGCCTTAATGTGGCAAACGCCCGAACCAGTGAAATATTGCAAAAAGGCCGCAATGCGCACATTGCAGCCTTAAGCGTTGTAAAACCTGTAAGCGGGATTCTGTACAATCTGAAGATGCTTAGTTTTCAGATCCGGCAGTCATTTATCTCGGACTGGCATCACTGCCAGCCTCCAGCGGCCTACCCACCGGCACCGGACGGGCAGCCCTTGATCGGCGAACCGAATTGCCGGTATATTTGGCCTTGCAGCCCATAAGGTTTACCCACATATCCGGTCGCCCGGATATGGCGTGAGCTCTTACCTCACGTTTTCACCCTTACCCCGACCGAAATCGGAGCGGTATTTTTTCTGTGGCACTGGCTGTGCTTGAAACATCACTGCTTCAAACCCTTCCCGTTAGGAAGTATGGTGCCCTGCGCTGTCCCGACTTTCCTCTGCATTGATTTGCAGCGACTACCCGGATTTACATCGGCAAAAATACAAATTTTTAAGGTGTATTTTGTCGTTAACCGATCTGCCAAAAGCTTAACATCCTACTATTTTTTAATGCTTACTTTTGCAAGCACTTTTTCGAAAACTCCCAAACATGCGCGACCTGACAACAGGCAATGAAGGCAAACTGATACTTAGGTTTACAATCCCTATGCTAATTGGCAATGTGTTTCAGCAGCTGTACAATATCATTGACAGCATTATCATTGGCAGGTATTTGGGTAACGAGGCACTGGCAGCTGTGGGAGCAAGCTTTCCGTTGATCTTTACTTTGATATCACTGATCGTCGGCATTGCAACAGGTTCAACAATCGTCATAGCACAATTCTACGGTGCCCGAAATATCAAAAAAGTTCAGCAGGCCATCGAAACGATGTATCTCTTTGTTTTTACTGCTTCAGTTTTTTTGAGTATCATAGGAAATCTGGGTAGTACTTATATTTTTCGGCTGATTGATTTGCCCGAAAGTGTAATTCCCAGTGCGGCAGAATATTTCAATATATATGCCTATGGTTTTATCTTCTTTTTTGGATTTCAGGGAACTAGTGCCAACCTTAGAGGCCTGGGCGACTCCAAAACACCACTTTATTTTTTAGTTATCGCTACGGCAATGAATATCCTGCTCGATCTGTTGTTTGTTGTTGTTTTCGAATGGGGTATATCGGGAGTTGCTTATGCAACGATTATCTCGCAGGCCGGGGCCTTCTTTTCGCTGATTATTTACCTGAATAAATCTCATAAAACTTTACGCTTCAATCTTTTACAATTAAGTTTTGACAAAGATATTTTTATCAAAAGTTTAAAAATTGGCCTGCCAACAGGATTTCAACAAACCTTTGTTGCCGTGGGTATGCTGGCACTTTACAAAGTTGTTAATATGTTCGGAACCACAGTAATTGCAGCTTATGCCGTAGCCATGCGAATAGATTCGTTTGCAACATTGCCAGCCACGAATTTTGCAGCTGCCTTATCATCTTTTGTCGGACAGAATATCGGTGCCGGAAAACTGGAGCGCGTGAAGCGAGGCATGATGGCCACTTTACGCATAACAACTTATATTTCGATTGGTGTTACTGTGATTGCATGGCTTTTTGCCGGACAAATCATGCAGATCTTCACGACCGACATGGAAGTTGTGGAAGCAGGCAAAGATTATCTTTATATCGTGAGTGCGTTTTATCTTTTATTTTCAGCCATGTTTGTGATGAATGGCGTGTTGCGTGGTGCCGGCGACACGCTCATACCTATGTTTATAACGCTTTTTGCGCTCTGGGTAATTCGCATCCCTGCTTCCTGGATTTTGGCACAACATTTTGGGCCAAAAGGCATATGGTGGGGCATTCCGGTTGCCTGGGGAATTGGTGTTGTATTCTCGTTTATCTATTACCGCACGGGGCACTGGAAAATGAAATCTGTTGTAAACCCTACTTCAAAGTAGTTGAATTTTGCCCCAACGATTGCTGGAGCTAATTGAAACAATTATTTCAAAGTGTACCTCAAATCCATAAATCCGGGATAAGCCAGTGGCCTTCCGCCTACCTGAATATAAGGCTTAACTTTAAGTAAGATGTCGGAAGGATTACTCGGGTCGCCTGTCAGTTTAAATGCCAGATTCACCAAAGCATCCTGAGTTTCATCATTCAACACCTTAAATAAATCTATTGCAATGGGCATTGATACATTTGAATTGGACATTGCAGCTACATTTACAGCCTGATTCATCTGTCCGGTTATCAGCTGCCGGTTATCAACATAAAGCTCATAATCCATCCGGTTCATGGCTGCCGGTTTACTGTTTGGGTTATTGATTTTGAGTCGTAAATCAAAATGAACGGGCAATTCCCGTTTAAAAATAGCAGCCGATAACTGCATGATCTGTCCAACTCCCAAATCGGATTTACTTGTATGCTCATCCAACTGAATGCCAGCAATTTTCACCTTATCAACACCTGTTACATTAAACTCACATAAGGCCAGTTGCTTCATCTGGCTCATCTGATCCAAAACATCGCAAGCAGTAAAAGAAAATGCCAAAAGGAATACTACAGTAATGGATTTTAGTATTTTCATAATTCTTGTTCTAATTTGATTTTCCAGCCCGTTTGCGTTGGTTCTCATCAAGTAATATTTTGCGTAAGCGCAAACTTCGGGGCGTTACCTCCAAATATTCATCATCGCGAATATACTCCATATATTCTTCTAACGAAAACCTTATGGCAGGAATTATCATCACTTTTTCGTCAGATCCGGATGCCCTTACGTTACTCAGCTTTTTGGTTTTGTTGATATTGATCACCATATCACCAGCCCTGTTGTTTTCGCCAATCACCTGACCCATATAAACATCTTCACCAGGATTCACAAAAAACCTGCCTCTGTCCTGTAGTTTCCAGATAGCATAAGGTATGGCTGTTCCGGTATCCATCGAAATCAAGGCTCCATTTGTCTTGGCATTCAAATCTCCTTTCCAGGGTTCAAAGCCTTTGAAACGATGCGCAATAATTGCTTCCCCTTCTGTAGCTGTGAGCATATTATTGCGCAATCCAATAATCCCGCGCGCCGGAATCGAAAACTCCAGGTGCATACGATCGCCTTTTGGTGTCATCTCGGTCAGTTCGCCCTTGCGCATCGTTACCTGCTCGATAACCCTGCCCGAAAAATCTTCAGGAACCTGAACCATAAGACTTTCAATGGGTTCATGCTTCACTCCATCAATAGTTTTGATGATCACCCGTGGCTGGCCCAACTGAAACTCATAGCCTTCGCGACGCATGGTCTCGATTAAAATACTCAGATGCAAAATGCCACGCCCATAAACCAGTAAGGCGTCAGGCGAATCGGTATCTTCAACCCTCAAAGCCAGATTTTTCTCAGTCTCCTTGAATAAACGATCGCGTAAATGCCTGGAGGTGACGTATTTTCCTTCCTTTCCATAAAAAGGTGAATTGTTAATCGTAAAGAGCATACTCATGGTAGGCTCGTCAATCCGGATGGGAGGAAGAGGCTCGGGGTTTTCAAAATCTGCTACGGTGTCCCCAATCTCAAAATCTTCAATGCCCATCAGGGCAATCAAATCTCCGGCATGAACAGGCAATTTTGTTCGTTCCTTACCAAGACCTTCAAAAGTGTACAATTCCTTAATTACTGATTTACTGATGCTTCCATCACGTTTAACCAAGCTCACACTCATACCTGCCTGCAATTGACCGCGCGATAACCTGCCAACAGCAATCCGGCCAACATAAGAGCTGTAATCCAGCGAAGTGATCAACATCTGTGGTGTACCCTCCACATATTGTGCTTTGGGAATGGTTTCGATTATCACATCCAGCAAATAAGAAACATCAGTGGTTTCATTGTTCCAGTGATCCGACATCCAGCCATTTTTTGAGGAGCCAAAAACAGTAGGAAAATTCAACTGATCCTCCGTAGCACCGAGATTAAACATCAAATCGAAAACGGCTTCCTGCACCTCATCTGGCCGGCAATTGGGTTTGTCCACTTTGTTTACAACAACAATAGGCTTCAAACCAAGCTCGATAGCTTTCTGTAGTACAAAACGTGTTTGCGGCATCGGGCCTTCAAAAGCATCAACCAAAAGCAAAACACCATCGGCCATATTGAGCACACGCTCCACCTCGCCACCAAAATCGGCGTGGCCGGGTGTATCTATAATATTGATTTTTACATCTTTGTAACGAACGGAGACATTTTTGGATAAGATAGTAATGCCACGCTCACGCTCCAGATCATTGTTATCCAGGATTAGGTCACCTGTTTCCTGGTTATCCCTGAATAATTTAACCTGATGTAACATGCGGTCAACAAGGGTGGTTTTGCCATGATCGACGTGAGCAATGATGGCGATGTTTCTGATATTCTGCATTTAAGCTGGTAAAATTAGGTTTTAGAAAAGTGGTGCAAAATTAGAGCAATAATTCCTAACAGCACCAGCAAAAAGAATTATTTTTGCGCACGATCATCTTGCAACCGTTTTAGCTGATGTTTTTCCTGGACAAAACTTCCCACGATCCCTGGTTCAATCTGGCTGCCGAAGAATATCTGCTTCGGCAAACAAACATGGATATTTTTATGCTCTGGGAAAATGCACCCTGCCTTGTTATTGGAAAACATCAAAACCCTGTGATGGAGATCAATGCTTCCTGTTTGATTGACGAAAAAATTCCGGTCATCAGAAGGATTTCCGGAGGTGGAACAGTGTTTCACGGGCAGGGAAACCTGAATTTTACTTTTATCACAACAAGCCATGATAATGAGGATAAAATTAATTTTCAACGTTTCACAAAACCCATATTGGATTACCTGAACAGCAAAGACGTTCCGGCCGAAATGACTGGCAAAAGCAATCTTACCGTTGATGGACTGAAGTTTTCGGGCAATGCGGCCCATGTTTTCAAAAACCGCAGCATTCATCATGGCACTTTGCTTTATGAAGCCGATCTGAAAGCTGTGAATCGTTGTCTGAGAAAAGTTGACACAAGCATTCAAACGAAAGCAGTTCAATCCACTAGAGCACAAATCACTAACTTGAAGCCTTACTTCACGGATTACATGACTTTTGATGCTTTCAGAAATGAGCTTAAAGAATTTATTTGCAAGGACTTCTCCATCAATGAAAAAGTCGCGCTTGAAGAGAGTCAAAAGATTGAAATTCAAAACCTAGCATCAAACAAATACAAAACTTTAGATTGGAATTTTGGTTATTCGCCTTCCTATCAGCTCAACCGCAACTTTGAGATTAATGGTCATGAAACCAAAATTTCGATTTCTGTAAACAAAGGCCTGATCTCAACTGTTACTATCGAAAATTTAAACAACAACAGTTTTTTGCATGAGTTTCAGGAAAAACTTGTTGGCATTCCTCATAATCCTGAAGCGGTTCAGAAACTAATAAATGAAATTTTGAGCAAATCAACTTTGGAATTAACACAAAGCAAATCAATTTTATATCAACTCTTTTAATCAAAAAACATGAACAAAGTAAATCAGATTTTCGATCGCCTCTGGGCTGATTACACCAATCAGAATCCTTCGGTACAAAAAGTTTATGAGCTGTTTGTTGCCNNACGGGTGAATATTGATATTCTTTCCCGTGTATTTCTGAATGCCGGCTACAAATTTATGGGCGATTACCATTTTGAGGCCAAACATCTGTATGCCAAGCATTTTGAAATGGAAGGCCAGCCAAGGGTTTTCATTTCTCAACTAATAACCGCCGACTTCAGTCCTTTTTTGCAGGAAACAGTAAAAAAACTTGTTGACCAAATTCCTGCATCATTGCTAAAATCTGACGAATTGATCTACAGCGGAACAAGCTGGGGGACACCTTCCTACGAAATTTATGAAAAGCTTCGTGAAGAATCAGAATATGCTGCCTGGCTTTACGTGAACGGATTCTGTGCCAACCACTTCACGGTGAGTGTGAATGGATTGAAAAAATTCAACAGCATGGAAAAAGTGAACCAATTGCTCAAAGATAACGGCTTTCGCATCAATGATTCAGGCGGAGAAATCAAGGGCAACCCAGTTGAACTTCTGGAACAATCAAGCATACGCGCCGAAATGATTGAAGTAGATTTTACGGAAGGCAAAAAAGAAATCCCGGGCTGTTACTACGAATTTGCCCGTCGCTATCCCGACCATAACGGAAAGCTTTATTCGGGTTTTATAGCCAAATCGGCTGATAAAATCTTCGAGAGCACTGATAAAGTTTCTTAATTTGATTTATATTTTCTCCTAATCCTTGAAAGTATTGGGATATATACTTTCAAGGATTTTTTTCAACATCTCATATATAATCTATTGGATATATACTATAAAATAAAAAATAATTCTATTTTTATTGCATATAAAATAAACTTTATTACTTTTGAATAGATTTTTAGCATACATAAAATAAAAAATGGAAAACACGATTATCCCACGTCCGCAATATATGAACCGCATAAAACCTTTTGTCGGTAAGCAATTGATAAAAGTGTTAACAGGACAAAGACGTGTAGGTAAAAGTTACATTTTGAGGCAGTTGATGCAAGACGCCGAAACAATTAGTCCCACCTCAAATATTATCTACATCAATAAGGAAGATATGCGTTTTGACAAAATTAAAACAGCAGAAGACCTTTATGATTACGTTCAGAAAAAAAGTAAAGAAGGAGTACTAAACCGTGTTTATATAGATGAAATACAAGAGATTAAGAGTTTTGAAAATGCACTTAGAAGCTTACTGTTAAATCCAACTTTTGATATCTATTGTACTGGCAGTAATGCCAATATCCTTTCTGGCGAACTAGCTACATACCTTAGTGGAAGGTATATTGAATTCCCAATTAACAGCTTGTCATTCAATGAATTTATAACATTTAACGAACTGACAAATACAAGAGAATCCATGATGCAATACATCAGATTTGGAGGTTTACCTTATCTGAAACACCTGCCACTTGAGGATGAAATTGTTTACAATTATCTCAAAGGCATCTACAATACAGTTTTATTTCGGGATGTAATTATGCGTTTCGATATCAGGAACTCTGCATTTCTGGAAAATTTAACGCTATTTTTAGCTGATAATATTGGGCAACAGTTTTCAGCTAATAAAATAAGTGCTTACTTAAAATCTCAGCGTACTGCTATTGCAGCTTCTCAAGTAATTCAATACATCGCCCACCTGTCAAATGCATTTTTGATACACCGTGTTCCTCGCTTTGATATTTCAGGAAAACGACTTTTCGAAATTGGCGAAAAGTTTTACTTCGAAGATATAGGCATTCGAAATGCGTTAACCAGTTTTAAGTTGGCGGATATTGGCAAAATAATGGAAAATATTGTATATCATCACCTTAAATGTAATGAGTATGACATAAAGGTGGGTCAAACCGGCAACAACGAAATTGATTTTGTTGCCAGTAAACATGGCGAATTGCTTTATATTCAAGTATGTTATCTTCTACAGGATGAAAAAACAATTGCAAGAGAATTTGGAAACCTTGAAAAAATCTCAGATAATTATCCAAAAATTGTTGTCTCTATGGACGATTTTCAGGGCAATACTCATCGAGGAATTCAACATTACAACCTGCTGGATTTTCTTAATCTAACACTCTAACGTCTCCGACATGCGCGAATCAAAACTCTACAAAGCACTTACACAACTCGAAATAAATTTCAAAGGCGACATTCACATTGATGATGCCACGCGCCTGATATACGCCACTGATGCTTCAGCTTATCGCGAAAAACCGCTGGCTGTTGCTTTGCCGCG
>DJWN01000110.1 GCA_002440975.1 Bacteroidales bacterium UBA6229 | reverse complement strand
GGCAAAAAATTCAAAGCATATCGTTTGTAAAATACACCACTAACCCTGTAAAAGACATATAACCACTTTTGATCCGTTTGCCAATCGTGTACGGCAGCGTAAAGGAAATCCAGATCAAAAGCAACAGATTCAATTCGGTAAACCGGATCAATTGAGGTACTCACCTGCACAAGGCCGGTGCGAATATGATACAGCCAAAGATTGCTGTTGTAATCTGCCAATAAAATAGCATCTTCCGTAAGGTGCCAGTCACTATACCTGGGTTCCGGGAAGGGAGCTTGTTTTTGCCAAAGTCGGGTGGAATCATCTGTTGACCAAATCTCCACAACAGATAAATCCTGCGACATTAGAGCTAATAGCTCATTCTGCCCGTTTCCTTCGATGCGCACCAGCGGAAAATCTGTTTTCAAAAATTCTTTTGCCGACAATTGCACTGTATCCATACTATAAAGAAAAGCATGTTGTTGTGCATTATATCCAAAAATCACTTTTTCGGTAAGTGCCGGCCCGTCAGAAATATTCACAGCCTGATACTTCAGCTTGGTGTGCTCACCATCGTCCACCCTGATTTGAATATAGGCAAATCCTGCTGGTAAATTGTTGGCTGTCAACCAATAATGTATTGTTGTGTCGAAGCTGTTAACCTCAATCCATTCAGGGTTATTTAAAGGAATAAAATTCTCATTCAGCCAACCAATTCTGGCCTGTTCAATCTTTTGGTCATCCTTGATATTAAACATGATATTTTCTCCCTCGCGTTGGAAATCAGGCAGCTCGCCCTGAGGATAAAGAAAACTTACCATAGGAATCCGGTTGTCAGATTCTTTTCGACATGCTATCAATACAATAGCCAATAAAATCCAAAAAGCTTTGTGATAATGTTGCATCACTTAAATAGACTGTTTAACTTTGGCTAAAATAATAAATGATAAATTAAGATCGCCAAAAACCAACTGTTATGTTATATAATCTTCAGTTTTCACAGGTGCTTTTCCTCGATATTGAAACCGTTCCGGCAGTTCCCTCCTTTCAGAATTTAAGTGAGCGAATGCAAAAACTATGGATTAAAAAGGCCGAAAAGCTTAATAAGGAAGAAACCGAAACACCGGAAAGCATCTACGATCGCGCTGGTATTTATGCCGAATTTGGCAAGATCATCGTGATTTCTGTTGGTTTTCTTAACGGAAACGAATTTCGGATAAAATCTTATTATGGAGACGATGAAAAACTCCTGCTCGAAGAATTCGCTGAACTGCTTAACCGCTATTACAATTATCCGGATAGCATGTTATGTGCCCACAACGGCAAGGAGTTCGACTTTCCCTATATCGCACGACGGATGATCATCAACGGCATCGATTTGCCCTTAATCCTGCAAATGGCAGGTAAGAAACCCTGGGAAATCCGTCACCTGGATACCATGGAGCTGTGGAAATTCGGAGATTATAAAAACTATACCTCGCTTGATTTGCTTACGGCCATTTTTGATATTCCCACCCCAAAAGACGACATCGACGGAAGCATGGTTGGCAAGGTTTATTGGGAAGATAAGGATTTGGAGCGTATTCGAGAGTATTGCCAAAAAGACGTTTTGGCTATCGCACAGTTGATGCGTCGCTACCTCAATCAGCCCCTTATTAAGGATGAACATGTTATTTTTGCCGATAATTAATACTGAAGTAAATGGCCAAACACCTGCTTTCCAAATCAACCTATATCAAGAGTTTACAATGTCAGAAATCACTTTATTTACATAAAAAACGACCTTTTTTAAGAGACAAGATGAGTGCTGTTCAGCTGGCCAAATTTCGGCGGGGAACAGCCGTAGGCGTGTTGGCACGCGATCTTTTTCCTGGAGGCATCGACATGACCCCAAAATCTCCTTCGCAATACCAGGCAAAACGTGACGAAACCTTGCTGGCCTTGCAAAACCCTGAAATCTCTGCTATCTACGAAGCTGTCTTTCAATACGATGAAGTGTTGATCATGCTGGATATTCTGGTTCGCGAAGGCGATAAATGGCGGGCAATCGAAGTGAAAAGTTCACGTGGGCTATCTGATACATACCTGCAGGATGCTTACTTACAGTATTATGTGTTAAAAGGAAACCATATCCAAATGCTTGATTTCGAACTTTTCTATCTCAACGAGGAGTATGTTTTGAGAGACGAACTGAATCTTCAGGAATTATTTATTTCACAAAGCATTATGAATCAAGCCGAAGAAGTAATCGATCTGACTGCACTTCAAATAAAAAATGCCAAGAAAACACTTCAATTAACCAAATCGCCCGAAGTGCCTATCGGAACACATTGCTACAAACCCTATCCTTGTGATTTTATCGGGCATTGCTGGAAAAATATTCCACAAAACAGTTTGTTGTATCTTTCATCTGAAAAATTAGAACAGCGCTTTGAATGGTATAATCAAGGTGTTGCACTTCATGAACAGTCTGAAATTCTTTATCTTAAAGAACAAATTGATGCTTTAAATCATAACACCTATTACCTTAACAAGCAGATTTTTCAAGAAGCTATAAAATCATTTAAGCTAACAGAACCCACTTATCTAAAATTTCTTGTTCATCATGCTGCTATTCCAACTGTATCAGGCAGAAAACCTTACGAAGCAATTGTTCTTGCTGTTTGTGCTTTTCAACCACATAACCAGCAACAACAAATTTTTTATTGGAACAACACCGGGCAATCGAACGGGCCAGAACTGGCAGATTTTCTAAATCAAATCTGGTTGAATTCAAGTTGTTTAATTATGTATGAAAACAATAAACTGGATGTTGTGACTAAAAAACTTTCCGGTCTGAATACTGAAATTCAATGGATTAACTATACAGATTTATTAGATTCAGCACATTTTATGCTTCCGGCCATCGAAGAAAAATATGAACTGAATACACTGCAAAACAAGTTATTTCCCGAATTAAAACCGCTTAAAGAAGAAGCTTGGTTGCTGAAAGATTTACTGGAAGAACCTGAAAAGAACAATTCAAAAGTCAATTTTCAATTATCACAATACTGCCAAAGCCTGCACAAGCTGCATCAATACTTTTTAGCAGTGAAATAATTCAGTAGGATAAGTCAGCTGACACTGTTGAAAGCGTTGATAGCAAAGAAAAAGCGAAAGTTATAAACATTCACATCAAAAGCAAAATCATATTTGTATTTTTGGACAATGAATCAAAAAACCACACGATCAACAAAAAAGTCAATAACAGCAGGGGATCCATTAAAGGAGGTGCTTCTGCAACATGGCAGAGTTCCTCCACAGGCCGTCGATCTGGAAGAAGTGGTGTTGGGTGCCATGATGCTTGAAAAAGATGCCGTAAATGCGATCATCGACATCCTGAATCCAGAAGTTTTCTACAAAGATGCCCATCAAAAAATCTTCAAAGCCATTCATCAATTGTTCTCCAAGTCAGAAGCCATTGATATTCTGACGGTTACTAATGAACTCAAAAGCATGGGCGAGCTCGAAATTGTGGGAGGGCCCTATTATATATCACAGCTGACAAACCGGGTGGTATCTGCTGCCAATATTGAGTTTCATGCCCGTATTTTGATTCAAAAATATATTCAGCGAGAACTGATTATGATTTCGTCTGACATCATCAAAGATGCCTACGAGGATACCACTGATGTTTTTGATTTGCTCGACAAAGCCGAAAGCGGACTTTTTGCAGTGAGCGAGAGTAACCTGCGAAGGAGTTTCGAAGCGATGCCAGAGTTGGTGAAAAGAGCCATCGAAGACATTGAGAATGCCCGAAACAGTGATGCCAATTTGCGTGGAGTTCCCTCCGGATATACTGATCTTGACCGTATTACACAAGGCTGGCAAAAGTCGGATTTGATAATTCTGGCTGCTCGTCCCAGCATGGGTAAAACGGCTTTTGCCCTCAATCTGGCTCGAAATGCAGCTGTCGATTTCAACAAACCCATCGCATTTTTTTCTCTTGAAATGTCTTCCGTTCAGTTGGTTACGCGTTTAATCTCAAGTGAAACTTATCTGGCTGCCGAGAAATTACGCAAAGGCGATTTGCAGGAATACGAATGGCAGCAACTGAACACCAAAATCAATCCGCTTGTAAACGCTCAGATGTATATCGATGATACACCACAGCTTTCTATTTTTGAGCTGAGAGCCAAATGTCGCCGCTTGAAACAACAATTCGATATTCAGATGGTTTTTATTGATTATCTGCAACTTATGACCACTGGTGGAGACAACCGTGGCAATCGCGAACAGGAAATCAGTAATATTTCACGTTCGCTAAAAAGTTTGGCCAAAGAGCTGGATATACCAGTTTTGGCTTTATCGCAGCTAAGTCGTAATGTGGAAAGTAGGCCGGGATCAAAAAAACCAATCTTGTCCGACTTGCGCGAATCGGGTGCCATCGAGCAGGACGCTGATATGGTAATATTTATTTATCGTCCTGAATATTATGGCATTAACGATGATGGTGAAGGCAATTCGGTGCAGGGGCTTGCTGTGATCAATATTGCCAAGCATCGTAATGGTAAACTGGGAGATGTGAACCTGAAATTTGTTGGGCAATTTGCAAAATTTGAAGAACCGGAAAGCTTTGAACGACAGGCAGAACTGAGTCCTAACACAGGTTTTGAGATGCTGCCAACCAAAACGATAGGATCCAAAATGAACGACGATTTTGATCCTGAACCAGATTATGAAGACCCCTTTTAACCATAAATCAATACGTATGAAAATTAACAAATTATCTGTCATTCTGATCGTTATCGGAATAATAGCAATGGCTTTTACACCGGCAGGTTCGGTTCGGTTTACCTATAAACTCGAAAAAGGCAAGAAATCGCAGATTGAGATCAAGACCAACCAGAACATTTCCATGACCATGACAGGTCAAAGCGTAAACATCAAACAAGATGTAACAATCAATCAATCGGTTGAAGTGACTGATGTGGGATCAGATGGTCAGATTGATTTTTCTGTTGTTTACGATCGGATTCGCTTCAAGCAAAATGCGATGGGTATGGAGGTAGAATGGGATTCGGACAATACGGCTGCTTCTGAAGGCAATATGATGGCACAACAGATTGCTAATCAGCTTAACAACGTCATTAAGCAAACTGTTAAATCAAGCATTGACCCGCTTGGCAACCCAATTAAAAACAACAGCTCCGAAGTGCTGGGCGAGACTAATGTTTCGGGTTTTGAGATGGGGATGTTGGTAATTTTTGCCGATCAAGAGGTAGCTGTTGGCGACACCTGGGAAGTGGTAATACAACCCGATCCATCCAGCGATTTCACCATAACTGCTGTGTATAAGCTGGATGAGTATAAAAGTAAAACTTCTAAAATCAGTTTTGAAGGCACTGTTGCCGGTACCGAAATGAATGGCACGCCTGCCAAACTAAGCGGAACAATCAGTGGCAAAGCTACCATCGACAGCAAAACAGCCTGGCTGTTGAGTTCTACTTCCATGCAAACCCTTGAGATGGAAATGGAGCAACAAGGCCAAAAAGTGCCTATGACGATGACGAGTTATACCGAACTTACAACGAAGTAAACTGACCTTTTTTCTGCCTTGCTACTGATTCGAAAACAATTTCAAGCTTAACAAAGATTTTAGGGGCATATACTCATAAAGCAGAAATTTATTTTCTCCTGCCGGAAGTACGCCTCTGAAATATTGATCGTTGCCATCAAAATCGATGGTTGATCCTTCAACTTCGAGTGAGAGATCATCGTATTGATTTGCAATACGTGATGCGATTCCCAACTGGGAGATAATTTCAGCTTTGGCTTTGAGCATGGCATATTTGTGGTAATTACCATACTTGGTATTGAGCAAATAGGTATAGTGTACAAAGTTTTCGTAGGAGGCAAATACAATTGTATATTGACCGTCAGCCAAAGGAATTGCCTCCCGAAAAGTAAATCCATTGCTTTCTTTTAAAGCCTTGTTACGGTTGATGTTTCCTGAAGTGATCATGTTTTTTATCGATCCGGTTTCAGCAGTCATATCTGCTGTGATATGCAAAAATTGATGCGGTTTCTCAATCCTTTCTGCAGCAGTCATCCCGCCTGAATTGTTGAAGCTGAAACGCATAAAATCCATCAGTCTGATTTTATGAAATGGAGCTTCGGCCTCAGATGTTTTGGTATTCGTCTGTGTAATTTCACCGGCATATTTAAACAATTCTCCCAGCACAACATTGGATCCATCATCCGTTTTATCCAAACGATGCATCCAAACTTCAGGCATTACTTTAAAAAACCAGTCGGATACCCGGGTTTTTAAGACTGGTTTCAGGATATTCCATTCCATGAGTTGCTTTGCAGCAAAAACGCCATCCGAATCTTTTTCAGCCAAAAACAACCCCTTCGAATTTTTACTTTCTATTTTAGACCCTTTGTAATAGGTCCCGGCCATAACAACAGACTTATCTTTTTCGGGATGAAAAGCCGTGGGTTAAAAGGTGTTTTTCCCATTCGACAGGGAAGTGCTAAATATCGTATTGCCAGTTAAATTGTCACTATAAACCATTTTGCTGTTCACCACACTACCAAATTTCTCTGCCAGTTGATGCGTTAGAATACCTTGTTCAGCAATCCAAGTTCAGCAATCCAAATTTCATAAACCTGGGCATTGCCTTTCTCGGCATAAAACTCTTGCCGCCAAACACGTTGCAATTCCATGTCGACACGCTCCAGGCTATATCCGGCACTTTTATTTTTTGAAGGTTCCACTATCCAGAAAGTGCCCCTGATCGAGCACACGCAGCTGCAGCCAAAACGCCTTGCCTCTGGATAGTAACGGAACTTTTGGGCGGGTAACCGCAGCTTTGGGATTTCCTTTACTGTCGAGCATTAAGTAATGTACGGCAGGTTTCAGACCGTTCTCTACAAAGCACAACAAACTCTGATTACCGGACGTGGCCATTTCATAAAAATCTGAATTTTTAGGAACTTCAAGTTTGATGGTTCTTGCTTCGGACAAGTCATTAGTCATCCATTTCATTTCCCATACGCCATTGCTTTAAGCATAAACACTGGCAAAAGCCTTTGTTTGCTGCTGGTCGTCACTGATGGCCAAGACACCATTAAACTTACACGGCGAAATCTTTATCTCTAGTTCTTGTGCCTGACCTATTGATCATTACCAAAAGCCACAGGGCAAGTATGCTTATTTTCATAGATTAGTTTTATTTTGGACAAAATTAGAAATCTCTCTGACATACATACTTTTGTAATCAAAATAAGTCCGGCATTTTAATCGTAGGCCTGTTGATAATTAACTGAAGTTTCGCACATGCTTAATCCACGCTGATTTGTATTCAGAAACATACTTGTAATACACATAATATTTAAAAAAGATTATTCTTTGCAAATTGCCCCCATCCCCCAAATATGGAGGCTCCAGCCCGGTTGAAATTTCAGAAATGGCTTAACTTAGTGATTGTCATTTCACCTTTCTTACTTGCTGGTTTGTGTCGAAAGCCCCAATTTTTTGGGGGATTGGGGGCTATAGGCCACACTTTGAGCTCTGCTATAATTCATTCTTTGAATAGGGGTTATAATTCCAAATTTATAGTGAAATGGAAAAATTTTTAACCTTGTTTATCTGTATTATATGGAAAATTAAATTTTCATTATTGTCACATTATCAGAACCTAAATTGAAGTACGAAACTTTGGTAATTAAAAATTTTTTAGGTTTGCCCTGAGCTTACACCAATGAAAAAAACACTGCACATTTTTCGAAGCATTTTATTTTTTGCTTTTAGTATAACAGGATTTGTCGCTGTTCTGATGATCGCACTTAGCTTTACGAGCTGGCCTTATCATGCCTATCACTGGACAAATTACTTTGATGAAATCACTGATGAGCCCAATCCTGATTTGATAATATTGATGGGTGCGGGAGGATTTCCGGGATCCGAAAGTTTGTTAAGGTGTTATTATACCGCAGAAGCTGCCCACAAATTTCCTGTCGCAAAAATAATTGTAGCCTTTCCGGCAGATACCGCTGATTTTAGAAACAGCGATCATTATTTATTGATCGAAGAGTTGAAACAAAGAGGCATCGACAGTAGCCGTATTCTTTCCGAAGTAAGAGGACACAACACCTATACTCAGGCTGTTAATATCCGGAAAATGTTTACCACTGACCACATATTGTTACTTGTCACCTCTCCTGTCCACACTTACAGAAGTATTAAAACATTTGAGAAACAAGGATTTAAAAATGTATATGCTCAAGGGACAATCGAAGGCTATACAGATGTTGATCTTTTTCTTTCAGAAACTGACAAACAAAATAAAATAAAAAGCCCGGACGCAAATCCAGGACTTCGCTATAATATCTGGAGTTTTATGCAGTACGAAATTGCTGTTTTACGCGAATGGACAGCCATCGGATGGTACAAACTCAAAGGTTACCTCTGATTAATTTTTCAATACTTCGTTCACCAATTCAGCGGCTTCTTCCAATTTTATGGCCGAAAAAACCTTTAAGCCTGATTTATCAATCAATTCTTTTCCTTCTTCGGCATTGGTACCCTGAAGGCGTACGATGATAGGCACTTTTATCTCTCCAATATTCTGGTAGGCATCAACAATTCCCTGTGCCACGCGATCGCAACGCACGATGCCACCGAAAATATTCACTAATATGGCTTTTACATTGGGGTCTTTTAAAATAATACGGAAAGCTTCTTCCACTCGCTTGGCATTTGCTGTTCCGCCCACATCAAGGAAGTTGGCTGGTTCGCCCCCATACATTTTGATTAAATCCATGGTTGACATAGCCAGTCCGGCACCGTTTACCATACAACCAACATTTCCATCGAGTTTCACATAATTGAGGTCGAAACGGCTGGCTTCCACTTCGATGGGATCTTCCTCGTTCAGGTCGCGCATCTCAGCAATATCCGTATGACGGAAGAGTGCGTTATTATCAATCACCACTTTTGCATCAGCAGCAAAAATCCTGTCGTCAGCAGCTTTGATCACCGGATTAATCTCAAAAAGGCTGGCATCACTTCCCATATAAGCATCAAACAATGCTTTGATAAATTTTTGCATCTCCTTGTAGGCTGTTCCGCTTAATCCAAGGTTAAAAGCAATCTGACGTGCCTGATAGCCCAGCAAACCCGTTGTAGGATTTATTTCTTCCGTAAAAATCTGATCCGGTGTTTCTTCGGCAACCTTTTCAATGTCCATCCCTCCTCGTGGCGAATACATGATCATATGGCGGCCTGTAGCACGATTGAGCAACATACTCACATAAAATTCCTGCACTTCCGAAGGGCCGGGGTAATAAATATTTTGTTCGATCAACACACGACGTACCAATTTGCCTTCGGCACTTGTTTGAGGTGTTACGAGCATCATGCCGATGATCTGATCAGCAAATTTCTCAACATCTTCAAGGGACTTGGCAATCTTTACACCACCACCTTTTCCACGGCCGCCGGCATGAATCTGTGCCTTCACAGCCCAGCGATCCGATGCTGTTTTTTTCTGGATTTCCTTGGCAGCTTCTACTGCCTTTGCCGGCGAATCCGCAACAATACCCAATGGAACAGATACACCGTATCCGCTTAATATTTGCTTCCCCTGAAACTCATGTAAATTCATAGTGTGACAAAAATTTTTTGATGATTTTTTTTGAAGCCCAAAATTAGGACAATTTAGCGAAAACCAAACTATAAAAAATGTCAAAATATGAGAGGATCAGCACATTTGCACTTTAAGTTGTAAAATCCTGTCACTATCAGGCTGAATTCTTTATTTTTGCAGCACATCAGCTATCTATGATTGAAGCCAGACAAATCTTTAAGTCTTTCGGAAAGTTACAAGTGCTCAAGGGGCTTGACCTCACAGTTGAGCAGGGTGAAGTTGTGAGTATCATGGGGCCATCCGGAGCAGGGAAATCAACTTTTTTACAAATATTAGGAACGATAGAAAAAGCTGATAATGGATTGCTTACGATTGGTGGCACCGCTGTTAACAGGCTTTCACAAAAAGCACTTGCAAGGTTCAGAAATGATCATATCGGTTTCGTTTTTCAGTTTCATCATCTTTTCCCTGAATTTACGGCACTCGAGAACATCTGCATCCCTGCTTATATAGGAGGCAGAAGCAAGAAAAATGCCACCGATCAGGCCATGCATCTGCTTAAGTTGTTAAATCTGGAGCAGCGTGCTGATCATAAACCTTCAGAACTCTCAGGTGGCGAACAACAGCGTGTGGCAGTAGCCAGAGCCCTGGTAAACAATCCCACAGTGATTTTGGCTGATGAACCTTCCGGTAACCTCGATAGCAATGCCGCTGTTGAACTTCACCGCTTATTTTTTGAATTAAGAGAACAGTTTAATCAAACTTTCGTAATTGTGACGCACAATCCCGAATTGGCTGGCATGGCCGACAGAAGCTACACCCTGTCAGATGGCAACTGGCAATGAACCGCATCACACAATAATGCAACAACTTAACCGTTTCAATGAAATTCGATAATCCCAAATCAGTAATGATCAGGCAGCTTTTTACTTATACCTTATTGGTCTCTTGCTTTATTTTGAACACACCGATTCTTGCACAGGAATTGAGTCAATCCTACGAATCGCTTATGCAGTCGGGCAATGCTAAGTTTGATGCCGGTGATTATATCAGTGCAAAGACTTATTTTGAAATGGCTCTGCAGAAAAATAAGGATGATGCCACTGCCCGGCAAAAGTTAAGCCAAACAGTCGAACAGATTAAAAATCAGATGGAAAAACAAGAAATGTTTTACCTGCGACTTGATTTGGGCGACCGTTTGCTGGCCGAGAATAAACTGCAAGAAGCCAAACAAGCTTACGAACAAGCCCTGGAGATTTTTCCGGAAGATAAATACACCCAAACACAGCTGTCCTCCATAAACAAAACTCTTGAAGAGGAAGCACAAAAGCTGGACGATTATGAGCAGGCTTTAACACTTGGAAAAAGTCTGCTCGAGCAGACAAAATACGAAGAAGCCATACTACAGTTTGATCAGGCACTGGATTTGTATCCGGCTCAAAAAGAACCTGTTGAATTGAAATCGGATGCCACTAGATTGCTGGAACAGAGAAAAATTAATGAAAGTAAAGCGGCCGAACTCACGGCGGAAGCACAAAATTTTATCCTTCGGAAAAACTTTAACGAAGCGATAACCAAGCTACAGGAGGCTTTAGTCCTGCTTCCTGACGATGAAAATCTCAGACAGCTTCTGGCAGCTACACAAACACAAGCCGAACAATATCAAATGTTTAGCAAAGCCCTTGAAACTGCTGATCAGCTTTATGGCAGTAAAAGTTTTGAGCAGGCTCGTGCTAAATATGCCGAGGCACTTGCCATTCAGCCGGGTGATGCTTATGCTGAGGATATGATCCGACGCATTGATGAAACACTCCAAAGTGACGATTATCTGGCGCAGCAGGAATATAACAATGCCATGGCAGAAGCTGGAAATCTCGAATCGCAGTCGGCCTGGGAGCAGGCCAAGCTGGCCTATGAAAAAGCACTTGGAATAAAGCCTGGTGATGAGGTGGCCCGGACGAAAATTGCCGAGATGGAGTCGAAAATACTGGATACAAACTATCAGCTGATCATGAAAACAGCTAATGCTTTGTTGGAACAAAGTGAGTTACGTGAGGCCCGGGATAAATATGTTGAAGCTTTCAACCTGAAACCATCAGAACCAGAGCCACAGCAGAAAATTCAACAGATCGACCAAATGATTGCCAGTGCCGAAGCCGCTGCCGAAAAAGACAATGAATACAACAGACTCATAACCCTTGCAGCCGAGGCGTATGCCAACGACCAATTTGCACAAGCACTGGATTATTACCAACAGGCTGCTGCCCTAAAACCTGATCAGGAAAATATTTCTGCTAAAATTGGCGAAATCAATGCTTTAATCAATGAAAAAGAAGTGCTGCAACAGCGCGAAAATACTTATGCCGGCTTAATTGAAACTGCAGATCAGGCTTTTGAGGCGAATCAACTTAATCAGGCACTTACAGCTTATAAGGAAGCCACAGCACTTTTTGATGACAGGACTTATCCTCTGGAACAGATCGGTCTGATTAACGAAACATTGGCTGTACAGGCTGAGGCCGAAGCACTTGAGCAACAATACACCGCATTAATCGCACAGGGAGATGAGGCACTCTCCAACAGACTTGCATCAGAAGCAAAAACTGCATTTGAAGAAGCACTCGCTATAAAGCCAGATCAGGATTATCCTAAAAATCAATTAGTAAAAGTGGAGGCTTTATTTAAAGAAATTGCCGAAAACAAAGCTTTTGAAGAAACATTTATCAACACCATTGGCAAGGCAGACAGCTTGTTTGCCCTTGCCGAATGGGAAAATGCCCGCCTGGCTTATCAGGAAGCTGAAAAAATGAAAACGAACGATCATATCGTATCGCAAATAGCTGCCATTGATGCCAAACTGGAAGATATTGCCGAAGCAAGGGCCTTTGAAGCCCGCATCGCTGCCCTACAAAAAACTGCTGACGAGGCTTTTGAAGCTGAACAATGGCAGCAAGCCATAGCACAATATGACGAATTATTGAAGCTGGAAGCAAATAACGAGCACGCCTTGAACAGAAAAGAATCGGCAATGGCAGAACTTGCAGCCAGGGCAGCCGAACGCGAACAAAGATTCAATGAAGCCATCCTTGCCGGAGATAAATTTATGGAGGAAAAGGACTATGCGGAGGCTTTGGAGCAATACAAACTGGCCAAAGGAGTTCAGCCGGATAATGTGCTTGCCGACAGCAAAATTAAAGCTGTTGAAGATCTAATGGAAGCTGAAATGATGAAGCTCAGGACAACCTACAATAAACTGGTACGTGAAGCCGATCAGCATTATAAGGCAAAGACCTACGACAAGGCAATTGAGCAATACAGCAAAGCCGATCAGCTGAAAACAGGCGACCCCTACCCTGCCGAAATGATTGCATCGATTACCAGACAAATGCAGGAAAACAAACTGGTTCAACTGAACCTTAATCCTATCGTGATTTCTTCGGGAAATGCCAAACGTTTTAGCTTTGAGCCTGTTAATATCGCCGAAAGAAGATCCAATTACATGCTAGTAAAAGCCAGAAATACAGGCACAAAAGGGTTTCCATTAATTGTAGGTTTTGGAAGTTCATCGGGAAGAAATGGTGGCTTCGTATTGCCCATTCCAGATGATGGCGAATGGCATGACTTTGTGGTTAGGATAGGATCTCAGTATAAGTGGTTTAGTGAGGATAATAACTGGATCGAAATCCTGCCCGAAAACGGAGAGATAGAACTCGGTGTCGCACAGATTTCGCGAGGTTTCTGATAGTTTCTTAAACGGTTTAAAAGAAACTTCTACTTTTGTTGCTCCCGATTTTTTAGCAACTGAAAACCATTTCGATGCATGGGTTGTCTGAATTTAATCGGTTCACCTTAACCAAAATGTACTATGGCCAATCTGCAAGAACATTTTAAACCTTTCAGATCAAAAACGATTGGAAACGAACTCATTTTCAAAACACCTTTTGGACTTCAAAAGATGATATATGCCGACTGGATTGCCAGTGGACGCCTTTATAAACCTATTGAAGATCAGTTATTAAACATTTTCGGGCCTTATGTTGGTAATACACATACCGAAACCAGCGAAACAGGCACATTGATGACAAAAGCCTATCATCTGGCTCACAAAAAGGTTAAACAGCATGTGAATGCCGGCCCCAAAGATGTGATTATCACAGCCGGTTCGGGTATGACAACGGTTGTCAATAAGTTGCAACGCATCATGGGATTGAAGAACTGTGGGATACTAACCAAATCCAACTGTATTCAAAAGAATCCGGATCGGCCGGTGGTATTTATCACGCATATGGAGCATCATTCCAATCATACCAGCTGGATGGAAACTAATGTGGATGTTGTTGTGCTTAAACCCAACAAAGACCTGCTGATCGATCTTGACGAGCTCCGCAACCAGCTCGAAATCCATAAAGAACGTCCTTTTAAGATTGGTGCTTTTACGGCTTGTTCAAATGTTACAGGTATCGAAACACCTTATCACGAAATGGCTAAGATCATGCACGAATATGGTGGCGTAGCTTTTATCGATTTTGCAGCTTCTGCTCCTTATGTTGATATCGACATGCATCCGGTCGACGATGAAATGAAAAAGCTGGATGCGATCTATTTTAGTCCGCATAAATTTTTAGGCGGGCCGGGAAGCTCAGGCGTTTTGGTTTTCGACAGCAGTTTGTACAAAAACGCGACACCGGATCATCCGGGAGGCGGCACAGTGGATTGGACCAATCCCTGGGGTGAGTATAAATATATTGATGACATAGAATTGCGTGAAGACGGCGGAACACCTGGTTTTATGCAGGCCATCCGTACTGCCCTTGCCGTTGAGGTAAAAAATCAGATGAGTACTTTGCAGATGCGCGAAAGAGAGCACCAGTTGGTTGCCAGGGCTTTCGAAGCTTTTCGAAAGATTCCGGGAGTGCATATATTGGCTGACAATGTGGAAGATCGATTGGGTGTTTTTTCGTTTTATGTCGATCAGGTTCACTTCAATTTGGTTGTTAAATTACTGAATGATCGCTTTGGTATTCAGGTGCGTGGAGGTTGTGCCTGTGCCGGAACTTATGGTCATTATTTATTGGATGTAAGTCATGACAAAAGCCGGCAAATCACTGATTTGATCAATCATGGCGATCTATCCCAGAAGCCGGGATGGATCAGGGCTTCCCTTCATCCTACCATGACATGGGAAGAAATGGATACTTTGATCGAAGGCGTGGCACAAATATCAAAAAATGCCAAAAAGTGGGAAAAGGATTATGTGTATAATCGCTATACCAATGAATTCAGGCATCACAGCGAACCCGAAGATAAAACGATCTGGGTGGAAGACTGGTTTAAAATCAGCGACTAAAGTGTTTTTTTTAGAATGGCACCAAATGAGGATATAAATAGCGAACCACAAAAAACAGGAGTAATATCATTATTCCAATTGCCCCAAAGGTAATCCCCAGGATTTTTTTTCGTTTGAAGAAAAACCAGCCTGCCAAGGCAAAAAAGATCAGTGAATAGATTAAAAGTAGAATTATCATTAAAGTTTATTTTAGTTGATCAACACGCTGAACACGCTCTATCCCAGGAATTTTACCCAGCCGGTATATCAATTGCTCCAGATGATCAGTATCTTTGATTTGAAGCACCAGTCGCCCGTCAAAACGACCATCGCGGGTGTCGAATGAAATACTTCTCATATTCACTTTCATATCACTGCTTATCACTTTGGTGATTTCGCCAACCAATCCCAGGGTATCT
This sequence comes from Bacteroidales bacterium UBA6229, assembly GCA_002440975.1. GTDB lineage: Bacteria > Bacteroidota > Bacteroidia > Bacteroidales > F082 > UBA5536. Next base: position 39,720 of record DJWN01000110.1, on the reverse strand, counting down.
TTGCCACCAATCCGCAGAGCTGTTTGGAATCCGGAACTATCGATGGATTCTTTCCACCTGACCTGCATAATGCGATAAGGATAGTTGTCCTTTAAACGACGTGAATTGGGGCATCCCACCCGGTGTATCGTAATTCCGCCACCAATCGTAACAAAACCAAAAACATTGTCGCCCGGAATAGGATTACAACATTTGGCTATTCTGTAATTTACATTACTGATCGATTCATCTATCACCAGGAAGTCGTCTTTTTGCCTGGATGTTTCTTGTTTTCTGTTTTCGTCAGGCAGATTAGCATCCTGTTGCTCAACAGCCGCTTTTGAAGGCTGTACGATTTCCTCCTGCAGAAATTTTTTCAAGCCAATCACATCTATTTTGTCTGTTGCTATCCCATGATAAAGCTCGATGGAAGATGCTGTTTTGTAATGTTTTACCAGATTGTTCACTACTTCATCAAAGTTGGCGATCTTCCAGTTTTTAAGCTTCCTGAACAGCATGACTTTCCCAATCTCAGCTTCTTTAAGTTCTTCCTCACGCAGGTACCGTTTAATCTTGGAACGGGCACGGTCAGTAACAACAAAATTGAGCCAGTCGGTTTTCGGGCACTGCTTTTTGCTTGTGATAATCTCTACCCTGTCGCCATTCTGCAATTCGTGTCGGATAGGAACAATGCGATTGTTCACCCTGGCTCCATTACAGCTTGAACCAACCTGCGTATGCACTTCATAGGCAAAATCCAAAACCGTAGATCCTTTGGGTAATTGCTTCAGGTCACCGTTTGGTGTAAAAATGAAAATCTTATCCGACTGATATTTATTGCTGTTACGATAGGAATAATCAAAGTTTAGCTGATCCGGGTTCTCAAGAATATCACGCACCTGATTGAGCCACTCCTCGGTATCCATTTTGCCGGATGAATCCTTGTATTGCCAGTGAGCAGCCTGACCCTTCTCGGCTATTTCGTCCATCCGTTCGGTTCGGATTTGCACTTCAACCCATTTGCCATCAGCCATTTGCACGGTGGTATGCAAGGATTCGTAACCCGAAGCTTTGGGTGTGGTGATCCAGTCGCGCAGGCGCTTGGGGTTGGGAGGATAAATATCCGTAACGATTGAATAAATCCGCCAGCAATCCTCTTTCTCCTTTTTTAATGGACTTTTTGTGATAATGCGAATCGCAAAAATGTCATAAACCTGCTCAAATTCAACATTTTGAGCTTTCATTTTAGCGTAGATGGAAGAGATGGATTTGGTTCTCCATTTGATGGTACAATCAAATCCTTGTGCAAGAAGTTCGTTTTGGATAGGTTGTATAAACTCCTGCATCAGCAGTTCCTGTTTTGCCTTACTGGCTGCAACTTTTTCACTGATTGCCTGATAGATGTCAGGATGCTCAAACCGCATCACCTTCTCCTCAAATTCAGCTTTGATAAGGTATAAACCAAGCCGGTGTGCAATAGGAATGTACAGGTGTTTTACCTCGTGGTAGTACATCTCCAGACGCCCGGCTATAACGTCTTCCGGATTTCGGAGATCATAAATGCGATGAGCGATTTTCAGAAGCACCACACGAATGTCTTCAACAAGGCTGAGAAAGAGCTTTCTAAAATTCTCCGACTGATACGAGAGACGCTCCGTTTGTAAGTCAGAAACCTTATTAAAACCTTCGATAATCAATGCCACGCTACTACCAAACCGGGATTCTATCTGTTGCAGATTGAGTGTGGTTTTTTGATTAGTGCCATGCAGAAAGGTTGCGATAACTGTTGTACTCCCCATTCCGAGTTCTTCAACAGCAATCAAAGCCATCTCGCATAAATGCAGTATATATGGCTTTCCGGAGGGCAGGAGCTTGGTTTCGTAGAGCCCGCTGGCGAGTTTAAAAGCCTCATCCACGCTGAGAAGTCTCTCTTTTTCCGTTGTTGGAATAAGCATTTTCTTAAGCTTCTCGTACGCTGAAGCAATTTGTTGATTTTCTTTTGTTTTCAACAAGATAAAAATGGGATTATGTGAAACTAAAAAACTCCCGGCTCCATGAGCCGGGAAGATAATTTAATCAGCGTAACTATTCCTTCGCATCTTCTTTGTTGCCTCCGCCAAGATGATGGTTTGAAGGATCAGAGATGGAATCACGCATTTTAGTATCTGCCTGAATATTTTGGAATTTATAATAATCCATAATACCCAGGTTACCTTTGCTAAAGGCATCGGCAATGGCCTGTGGAATAAGGGCTTCGGCCTGTATCACATTGGCACGGGCTTCCTGTGCTTTGGCACGCATTTCCTGTTCCTGCGCCACTGCCATCGCCCTTCTTTCTTCAGCTTTGGCCTGTGCAATATTTTTATCGGCATTGGCCTGATCCATTTGAAGCACAGCACCGATATTCTTTCCGATATCAATATCAGCGATATCGATCGACAGGATTTCAAAAGCTGTTCCTGAATCCAGTCCTTTCTTCAGCACGACTTTTGAAATGGAATCTGGATTTTCGAGCACCTGCTTGTGTGAATCCGCTGATCCGATGGAGGATACAATGCCTTCACCCACACGGGCCAGGATAGTTTCTTCGCCGGCTCCTCCAACCAGTTGCTTGATGTTAGCCCGAACGGTAACCCTGGCCAGCGCAATCAGCTGGATACCATCTTTTGCTACGGCAGCAACCTTTTTGGTATCGATCACCTTGGGATTAACAGACATCTGAACCGCTTCAAAAACATCACGGCCTGCAAGATCAATTGCAGTGGCAGTTTTGAAGTTAAGGTCCATATTGGCTTTATCAGCCGAGATAAGTGAGTTCACCACTTTTTGTACCCTTCCACCGGCAAGGAAATGAGCTTCAAGGTCGTCGCGCTCAAGGTGAATGCCGGCTTTGGTAGCTGCAATCATGCTGTTCACAATAACTGATGGCGGAACTTTACGCCAGCGCATCAAGATAAGTTGAAGCAAAGAAATTCTTACTCCTGATACCAAGGCGGTAAACCATAAGCCCACCGGAATAAAATAAAACAGAAACCAAATGAGAAACAGTGCCCCTAATCCAATGGCAATCAGAATATACAAGTCATTCATAACTAATTGTTTTTTATGTGTTTGACGAAAATTTTATTGAATTCTACTTTGATAACCTCTATGGGTTGATCTTCATCGATAAACTCTGATCGGGAATGAACTTCGTAAAATTCATTGTTAATCAGAGCTTTACCAGATGGTGTGCAACGACTGATGGTAGTTCCAGTGTCGCCAGGCTTAATGCCCGATTGATCAAATACGTTCACACGACTATCTACATTTTTTTTGAGTACCAGCCGGTTCCAGGTGTTAGCACGCAATGCCAAAACCAGGAACAACAGATTAACTGCTATGGTTCCGGCTAAAACGTAATGGCCGGCCGTGGTCCCAATTCTGGAATAGCTTAAAAACACAGCCACCGCCATCAGCAAAAAACCAAGCACTCCGGCTACACCCATACCCGGTATCACCAGAATTTCAAGCAAAACCATTAACAGGCCTACCAATACAAGTACAATGATTATGGTCCACATTCTTATTCTATTCTTACTGTAAGTTGTCTGTTCAAAAGCTCTGATTTATATGGCTGAAGTATTTCATCCGGCCCTGATTTTATTGGGCATTTTCCTTTGAAATGCGCAACCCAGGCGCATGTTTCTGCCTGCTCCAATGTGTGTTTGCACACCTCAACAAGACTGTTTATGACGTAATCGAAAGTATTTACTTCATCATTAAAAAGAATCAATCTTTTTTCCTGATAATCAAGAACCTGATCTTCGGGATTTAATGAAGTTTTCTCCTTCGTCATTAACAAATACATTTTTAACGCCAATAAAGATACAAATATATCTTTTACTTTTTTACGCAATAGTTAATTTCTATTAATTCAACTAAAAATTACTTCAGCCGAAAGCTGTATGGTATGACGTCGGGAAAATCATTTCGCTAATTTTGCAGTATGATTTTTCGATTACCTCCGCTAGAACAGCTTTCAAAGCTGATACAGAACAGATTACTTAGCAATCTGCCGGGGCCTCAGGCACATCTTAGAATGGAACCTGAAACGCGCAAGGCATTTTTAAATCTCAAACATGCTGAAGCACCCAGGCAGAGTGCTGTTTTAATCCTTCTTTTTGAAAAGAACGGTAAGATTAAAACCCCATTTATCAGACGAAATATTTATGACGGCGTGCACAGTGGCCAGATTGCCTTGCCGGGCGGAGGTTTCGAAACGCATGACAACACTTTGATAAATACGGCTTTACGCGAAACAGAAGAAGAGATAGGTATAGCCAAAAATCAGGTAAAAGTGCTTGGCACCTTAAGCAAAATCTATATCCCTCCAAGTAATTTTGATGTATTGCCAGTGGTTGGTTACCTCGAAAACACACCTACGCTTAAAATTGATCCAACAGAAGTGTCAGAAGCATTTCTGGTTGATCTTGACCACTTAGTTTCGCCTGCCTGTGTGAGCACGAGTCGTGTAAAACTGCAAAACGGTTCAGAAATTGAAATTCCGTGCTATCAGATTTCTGATTATACAATTTGGGGAGCTACCGCAATGATTCTCAGCGAATTCATCGAGATAATCTCCCCAAGCAATGCGATATAAAAAAACATTGTTGTCTGGTAAAAATATTATTTCGTCCCTACGGGACTTTTTCTCAAATTGTAAATCACTGACTACCCATATTTTGTCCCTAACGGGACAGTCCCGTTAGGGACAAAATATGGGTAGAATAAAAGGTTACCCCTGATTATCCCAAGTCCCGTACGTACGGGACGACATAATTAAAGCGATTGAGCGTTCTTACGTTATTTTTACCGGACAACAGTGATAAAAAAACTATGATTCTATGATCTCAATTTCGTGTGTAAGCTCAGCACCTTTGCGCAAAAGTTCACTTACTCCACAATACCGATCTTGTGACAGATTGACAGCTTTCTCAATTTTTGCCTCATCCAGCTCTTTGCCTTTAAACAAGTATTTAATGTGAATTTTGTGGTAGTATTTTGGATGTTCTTCGGTGAGCTCGCCACTTACTTCGATATTAAACTCATCAGGTTCTACCCGCATTTTTTTTAAGATGGAGATCACATCCATCCCGGTGCAACCTCCCAAAGAGGCCAAAGTTAAGGGCTTCGGGCGAGGGCCTTTGTTTTGTCCGCCTACTTTTTCGTCAGCGTCAATGGTGAGTTTAAAGCCGTTCAACTCAACTTCAAAGGCCATATCGCCTGACCAGTTTACAGATACTTTGCTCATAATGTTTTTGTTTTAATAATTAAATCCTACGTATCCCGGAATAATTCCAGCCTGTGTTGAATCAATAAGTATGCCATCCAGCCCGAAACGAAAGACCCAACCATTTTGAACATAATTGCCGGCATCCGAAAGGATAATATATTGATCATCAGGATGAACACCCAAAGCTGAATAATTGCGACCGGAAGCCATCACTACCGGAGCAGCAGGCAGCTTATCCTCATCAATATGCATATTAAAAACATCGCCGTTCAGATAATAGAGCTCATCCCCTGCCCTGTTGATGTGCAATTGCCCGGGTGAAGATTCCAGAACAGGGAAATTGTATCGCTTCTCAATATTTCTGCCGGAAGGATCAATTCGAAACAAGGCTGGAACCTCATCGTTCATAAAACCACCGCTGCACAATACCCATATCTTTTTGTTCTTGTCAACAACAATACTATTGGGCTCTTTAGCCACAACAATACTGTCGATCAGTTGATCCAGTCTGGCATCGATGATCTGGACAGTACTGTTGGTGCTTTTATTGTTGTAGGCTGACCAGTTTGTAACAAAAACCTCATTATCAACCCTAACCATAGCTTCGGTTGTTTTTCCGGTTTCAATAATTCCCAATGGTTGCATTGTTGTGGGATTAAAAACAACCAATCCTTTCAGTTGAAAATCAGAGATATAGGCTTTATTGGCGTCAACAAATTGAATAAAACGCGGAGAAGCAAGCTCAGTGAGTTTGCGTTTGAAATGACCTGTATGAGCGTCAATCACATAAATATAGGCTGAGTTGTTCACAACAATAAAGGCTTCATCGCCCCAAAAGCTGATACTTTGCGCCACATCACCCAGGGGGGCGTTATTGCGTTTGTAAAAAAGATTGTTGATCATTTTAACAGAGTCTTCACTAAAAAAAGAAAGCGAAGCATTTCCGGAGGTGAAATTACCCTGATTGAGCACAAAGAAACCATTTCCCAAATAATCAGGCGGAATCGGTGGATCGTTTTCAAGTTTTGTACAGGCCGAACCAAGCCATATTAAAATAAGCAGATAAAATGTAAATCGTTTCATATCAGTGATTAGAATTAAAATGGTAAGATAGAGCAATGGCAAAATTTCGCCCAGGCATCGCGCGCCACCGAATGGCCTGATAGTCCCTATTAAAAATATTATTCAGTTGCAGCGAAGCCGAAAAATGCTTCCACGATTTCATCAGTGAGCCATGATGAAGCGTATAAGCGGGCAAGGCAAACCCATAAAACTCATTCTCATTCAGGCTGGTATTCCTTTCTCCGGTGTAAACCACCGTATAACTAAACTGCCAGTCGTTGAAGTTGAGTTGATAGAGTGCATTTGCATGGTGCATGGGAATATAAATCAGCTGTCGCCCTTGTGTATTGTCGATTTGAGCCAGCGGACTTTCGTCGGTGGTGCGTGTAAAAGCATAATTCACATGCAGGCTGTGCCTGAATTTTCCATGACTAAACCCGGCTTTTAAGAACAACTCTGCTCCCCGTGCAAAAACCATGGAGATGTTTCCCGGAACCCAATAACGGTAGGCCGTTGGTCGCCATTGAATCCAATCCGAAATTCGGGAAGCATACAGCCCGGCAGTTATGGCAATCTGATACCTCTGCTGCCTAATTTCATGACGTAGTGAAAAATCAGCCTGAAGGGCTTTCTCGGCCATTAAATTTTGATTCCCTCCCGGATACCAATATAAATCGTTCAGGCTGGGAGCATGATAATTTTTGCTGACACCCACCGCATATTGCCACCGTTCAGTACCAGGGATAGTAGCCGAAAAATGCGCAAAAGGCGAGAAAGCCATCAATTGACCATCCGTATCATCCTGATGTGCTCCTAACTCGAGCAAACTACCTTTCTTATCCTGATAACTCATTTTTAGCCGAAGTGCAAGTTGATCTCTTTGCTTTTTGCTATCATAATAGGTCGAAAAAGCAGTTTGCCGGCCTATCAAAGTGCTGGTTTCGAGTGTCCAATGCTTTCCCAATTCCTGGCTGAAGTTTATCTCCTGCTGCCAAAATTGAAGGTTATTTTTGCTTTCGATCAAACTGACTGTTTCGTATCCCCCATAATTTGAGGTGGTCCGCAAAAAATAATTTTGAAACTCTGCAAACCAGGCAGCCTTAAACTCCAGACTGGCTTTTGGCCAATAAGACTTATACGACAAGATGTTGCGATGAAAGCGATCGTCCTGACGCTCTTTGGGATTGCCACCGCGCTCAAGATTCGTCATGATCGGAGGCAAATTTCGGTCGTTCCATTGATGCCAGCTGTAAAAGCTAAGGATGCCCTGCCCTTTTTGCCAATGAAATTCCTGCAAAACGCCTTTATCAACAAAATCAGCCTGCTGCTGTTTCATTTTTTTGGCCGGAATGGGAGCCGTATTGAGGTATTCAAAATCATTCTCACTTGATGACCTGAAAATTCGTGTACGAAGCTGAACTTTATTGTTCGACCAGGAAAAATCGGCATAAGAGCCCAAACTGTTGAAACTACCCACGGCTTGTTTCAAATCAAGCTGAAATCCTTCGTCAAAAACGGATTGATTGTTAAGCATGATCAATCCTCCAAAACCACCCTGCTGGCTTGCCGATTGTGCGCCCCGGGCAAGCTGGGCTTCATCCACAAAAAAGACCGGAAGCCGGTTAAAATCTACCTGTCCGTTATTGGGAGCATTCACCGGCACACCATTCCACAACACCTGTGTGTGATTGGCAGTAGTTCCTCTGAACGAAGCCGTTGCCAGCGAACCAGGCCCATAATCCTTGATGAAAACGATGCTGTTTTGTTGCAATAAATTTGCGATGGTATTTATTTTGTTAACCTTTAAAATAGCTTGATCGATCTTTTGAACAGATAGATTGTCAGTATCCTGAGCAGAGGAGGCCACTACCTCAACCTGTTGCAGTTGTAAGGTATCGAGTGATTGTGCCCCTGACCGAAGAAATGTGATCTGGAGCAGAAATACTGAAAATAGTAAGCTATACCTGCATTTCATTGTTTAATCATTTTCCGATACTGTTTTTGATTTTTAACATCAACTTCTACCACATACATTCCTGGATGCCAAGTGGATGTTTCAATATATACTTGAGCATCATTTAACTTTTGCTCACACATTGATCTGCCTTGTAAATCAAAAATCCGGATCATACTGCCAATCTCTGCTTCAACACTGAAACCGGTTTGAAAAGGATTGGGCCATACAGCAAAATCAAGGTAAGAAATGCTGTTGAGATGAAGATTGGAGGCATCGTGAATTACTCCCACGGCATCCAAATCGAAGCCAGACGAAGGAAAAGGCGTTGGCCAGGGGTCGTTGATTGAACGTCCTTCAAAATCCAAAGTCCTCCATTCCGGATCCAAACAGCCAACAACATCAGTGATTTTGATATGAGTAACGGCCGATTTATCCAACAAAGGGTCATCAGAAAGGCTATCCAAATCGAAGGGAACCCCATAAGGTGCACGGAATTTCCCTGCAAGCTGATGTATTTTGGTGGCATCCAGTGTTCCAAAGCTGGCAAGCTGTTCTTCTGTTTGGGTAAGCGATTGTGCAGGGAAGGTAAAAAAGTTTTGTCCATCGCTGCTAACTGCTACAAAAGCCAGCTCAAGAAAATGATCATCAAATGCATTCTCAAAAACTGCAAAATCCGGCCCCGGCCCGTTAAAAAGCGGAAAATCAAATTGAAGTATTGCATGGCCGCCATCACCCAGGCTCACCACCAAACCATCGGCCTTTGCAGCGGCATTTGCATCTGTGCCATAGGTTGCATAGCCATAGGAAGCATCGTCAATTTGCTGCAGACCCCGCTGAACCGTTACACTCTTTGCCCAGTTGATCAGAATACTGCTATCGGCATGAATTGCATCTGAGCCTTGCTGACCGGCTGGAGGCGCAAACTGACAAAATCCGATAAGCGGAAAAACAATTACCACAAATACTATCAAACCAAATGATATACTAAATGGTTTCGGAGAGACAAACGATCTCCGCAATAAGTGGTAACAGTGTTTCATTTTGCTTGCTTTAACAGTTTTTTATTCAATACATTACCACTTTCTGTCGTTAACTCAATTATATAAAATCCAGGATTTAATCCGTTCAGATGAATAGCTTCCATTGAATTTGTTAAACTATGATTCTCATAAATTGATTTTCCGGATAAATCAAATAGTTTATAATAACGGATTGACTCCCCTTCTGGCAACTTTATAAAGATCTGCTCATCGAAAGGATTGGGGTAAACCTGAAGGTAAACCTGAAGGTAAACCTGAAATGCAAGCTGATCATTTCCAGGCAAGGAAGTAAGCTGCTTTATGACGACAGCTAGAGCTTCGGCAGAAATACCAGCTTCGAAACTGCCTTTTTGCGCACCTTGCATATCGTATATTGTACCTTGACCGAAAGAGAAATAATCTGTTGTTGTGGCGTAAAAATGCTGGTGCAAGGTATCGTAAACAATGTCGGCAAAATAGATATAATTTGTGCTTCCCGGATCAGGAATAAGCTGTGGGTTGAGCATCTCCATCAAGTCTAAATCTATCACTCCCAGTCCGTTATCAACGATAAGATAAAGCTGATCGTCGGTTAGATGGATGGCCTTCCCAAATGCATGGTCGAAGGCAAAATGTTCTGCAGTAAGACTTTCCGGATCAAAAACACTAAGCCTTGCCGTGGTTTCACCATAAGGGGTTTTGTTCACGCACAGAATTTTCCCCTGATAGTTGAGTAAACTATAAATGCCCTTTGCCTCTGTACCCAGATTTATTTCCCGGATCAACTCAAATGTCGTGGGGTTAATTATAGCCAGCGAGCCTGTTGTAGTTCCATAGCCCCCCGGAACAGCCACATACAACAGGCCGTTGAAAAGTATCATACCGGCCGTTTCACCACTGATTCCTTCAATGGTATGCAGATGTTCCAGGGTGTTCTTATCATAAACCCTGACAAACCCACTTGATTCAGGATACTGAACCGACATAAAAATCAAATCCTCATTCAGCAGCAAAAGATTAGCACCTGATACTGCGATGGAAGCCAATTTCTGCTTAGAAGTTTGATCAATCCTTACAAGCGAGTCAGTAGCCGTGACGAAAAGATTTTCACCATCACCAATTAAATCCTGAACAGCTTGTGTAAAAACGGTGTTAATGTTCGTAATACTTTGTTGAAGCGGATCATAAAGTGTAACTTCAACAAAGTCATCAGGATCAGAAAATGCTCCGCCCGAGGCAATGTACAATTGCGACTGAAGTTGAGCCTGAGCTGTTGCCTGAAAATAAAGAATTAGTAGTAAAACTACTGCCAGCCAAAAGAATTTTTTTAACATAAAAAAAAGTTTTAAGGTTAAACAACTACCTCAAAACTAACAGGAAAAAATGTGTCGAAACGACTGAAACGCTGTCGACAAGCCTTTATCCCGAAAGCTTTGCAAAACAATGAATTGGCAGGTCTTCTGACTTACTCCCCTGCGATGCCTTCCCATCCTGCCTGTGGCAGAACAGTGGCTTGAGGTTACCGCAGGATATATAAGAGCTTACAGCAGCGGGAACTGTTCAGGATTTGCACCTGATTCCCTTTTAAGTTCTCAGCTTTGCGAGAGCCTTGAACGCCAAATTCACCTGCAAAAGTAATAAACTTTGCCAGGCTGCGTCAGTCTCTCCGGAAATTATTTGGCTCAGTTATGAACAATTTATGTTTGTATCTTGCTTTTTTAAAAGCTGATGAAAGGTTTAGATCGTTTATTTTTTTACTTTTACGCCATAAAATTGTGATGGAGATGATTTTTAAATTTAGAAGTTCGATTAAGCTATTGTTTATTCTGGCCGTGCTATCCATGCTGTCAATGTCTTGTAACAGAGGATCTTCCTATGTGTTGTCGGGACGTGCAACCACTAAAAAACAAACCCACTTTAACCCTGTTAGTCAAAAATCACAACCCGTTCCAAAGAAATTTATCATCAAAAACGGCAGTAAGACCTACCTCGGACAGGTGAAACCGAAATAGATTTTTGATGCCCTCACCCTATCAAATCAGCAGGATTACCTAAAAGAAAATTGGCAAACAGAATTGTCTTACAGCAAATCTCTGTGAAATTTTTCCATAGTGTTCCCTGATCAATTAAGCTTCGTATTAAGTTTTTTGCGGAAAATTGCGTGGCCCATTGTGTTGTCACCACCCCTCCTATTCCCATAAGCAGGCAAGGACTGCCTTTTGCCTCTCTATAATGAATCATTTTTTAAATAATTTTTCCTGAAAAATTAAACTAGTTATTAAAAATAAATACGTACTTTTACACCACAAGACCAATTTTTTGCAAAAACTATTGAATAATCAATTGGCACAACATAATACAATAATTGAAGACAAGCCGGGTAGTGCGGAAAATATGGAATATTTGATTAACATAAATTACTGCCTATGGAGAATTCATGAGGCCCCTTACCTGATTAGTACCGTTCTACCGGCAAACTGGCAATGGGATGTGGATGATTTCTATTTTTATGCACACGACCTAACTGCCGGTTCATACACCTTTACAATCACTGATAATGCTGCACCAGAACCCAATACTGTAATCGGCACTATCGTAATCGAACTTGATAACAGCCATTATAGTTTTCCGGATAATTATTTTGAAGTCACATCAGACAAAAGCTTACCCGATGCTGAATATTCAGAAAATTTCTACACTTTCGAAAAAGGTATTCGCATTTCTAATGGCGCAACACTCACAATCAACAACTCCGAATACGAATTTGGACCCGATGCCTCCATTATCATTGAGCCCGGTGCTAAGCTGATTGTAAATAATACAATCCTTACAAACAGTAAGTATTGTGCCCCCGATTTCAAATTATGGAAAGGGATCCAAGTGAGAGGAAACAGCGAAGAAAGCCAATTACCCGAATATATCAATCAAGAATGGGTGTATCATCAGGGGCGACTTAAATTGCAGGATGCCGTGATTTCTTTTGCCGAAACAGCTATATCAGTTGCCAAACGCAACGCGGCAGGTGAGATTGATTGGAGTAGTGGTGGTGGCATTGTGGTGGCACAAGGCAGCCAGTTTATCAACAACCCTGCAGCAGTAGCATTTATTCCGTATCGTGCTGCCAACTTAAGTCATTTTACAGATTGCAGCTTTTCATTGAATAAAGATTACATTTCCGGTAACACCTTTTTTAAACATATTGACCTAAACCAAATTAAGGATGTCCGCTTTAGGAATTGCAGTTTCTCGGTAATACAACTGCCTGATGTTTCGCCATACAACCAAGGCATTGCAGCCTATAGCAGTTCCTTTTGAGTATTGCCTGATTGTGAACCTGAAACAATCCCTTGTCCCGATGAAAACCTGTTGCCAACGCAATTTACCGGTTTTTACAGAGCTATTGGTGCCTATAACACAAATGCCGGATTTTATGTTGACAATGCCGTCTTTAATGCTAATAGCACGGGTATATATGCCAATAACACTAACAATTTTGTTGTACTCTCTTCAAAATTTTATATTGGTGCTAACCCTGCCGACAAAAGCAAATGTGAGGCCATTGGTAAAATTGGAAGCGGCTATGGCATCAATTCTATTGGTGGTAATGGCTTTGCTATTGAGGAAAACTACTTCACCAAAGCTACCGATGCACCAACTGGAACATATACCGGTATCCGCATTGCCGAAACACAGGCCACCGACCAGGTGTACAAAAACACCTTCGAAGGTTTGAGTTATGGGAATTATGCGGTGGGGAAGAATTGGAATTCTAATGAAACCTGGAACGGCCTATCTTATTACTGCAACGAGAACAACGGCAACTACGAGGATTTCACGGTTGAAGATGTTCCAAATAAAGCAGATGGCATACAGGATCCGCAGGGCTCTGAGCTCTTGCCTGCCGGCAATACTTTTTCACCGAATGCCACCTATCATTTTAACAACTGGGACAATAACGACTGGATAGGTTATTACTATTATGCACCTGCACCCGGCGTTATAAACACGGTATATTATCCTGACAATGTAAACCGGGTAACCCGCGAACCAGTAGTAGGTATTCAAAATGCCTGTCCACCACACTATGGTGGCGGTGATGATTCAGAGAGGGGGCTGGTACTTAGTCCGGATCAGAAACTGGAGACCGAATTAGCATTTGCATCCAATCTTTCAGCTTATGATAACGTAAAAGTGTTGCACGAAAACCTTAAAGACGGCGGCAACACCGAAGCTACCCTATCTGACATAGAGACCGCATGGCCCCAAGATATGTGGGAACTGAGGTCAGAATTACTTGGAAGATCGCCTCATCTTTCATTGGATGTACTCAAAGCCACAGCAGATAAAACAGACGTTTTGCCTGATAATGTGATTTTCGAGATTTTGGCAGCTAATCCGGATGAGCTGAAAAAGGAAGAACTAATCAAATATCTTGAGGATAAGGCGAATCCTTTACCGGAATACATGGTAGATATTTTGAGACAGGTAGCTATGGGTTCAACCTATAAAACAGTGCTGATAAGGCAGATGGGACATTTTAATCAGGTCAAAACCAAGGCAGCCTACGGATATTGTCCGCAGCATTCTCAACGACAGTATTTCAAACAGCAATGAGTTAAGAAGCTGGTTAGACAATATCGGAGGAAAACGGGCCGATGAGCAAATCATCGCTTCCTATTTAAGCGAAGGCAATTTTACAGACGCAACTGCCTTGGCCAATATGATGCCTGCACTTTACGATTATACTAATGATGAGGTAGCAGAGCACAATTATTTTATGGAAATGCTTAACCTACAGATAAGCCTTTCGCAACAAGCTAAGTCGATCTTTGATCTTGACAGCTCAGAAATAAACAACCTTGTTTATATGGCCGACAATAGCCACGGAACAGCGGGCACACAGGCCAAAAGCATCCTGGAATATGCTTACGGTTATAACTACTGCAATTGCATCAGTGACAATGAGGCAGGATATAAGAGCAGCAATGCGTTAAATCCGGATTCATTTGCACAATTGCTTGGCATTGAAATTACAGTTGAACCCAACCCGGCTACAGATTGGGCTGTTTTTAACTATACCTTAGCCGACAACAATGCAGAAGGTGTAATAAAAATAAGTGATGTTTCTGGAAAAATAATTACAACTCTACCAGTAAATGGTAAACAAGGACAGAAAATCTGGGATACAAGGAAAATTAAATCAGGAGTGTATTTTTACACTCTAAATGTCTCAGGGTTTAATAAAAGTGGGAAATTAATTATTAGTAAATAAAATAATAAAGCACATTGCCAAGATTTTGGCAATGTGCTTTTTTAACTCTTATGGAAATGAAATATATAGTTTATTTAATACTAGTTGCCTGTTGCCAGCTAAATGTTTACGGACAAAATTTTGATATAATTTGGCAGCAATGCTATGGAGGAAGTGATCAGGAAATCGTATATGATATTATTGAAATACCTGATGGCTACTTTATTACAGGTCATACAGAGTCAAGTGATGGAGATGTGTCATTTAACAAAGGATTATTAGACGGATGGCTTATTAAAACTGATACAGTTGGGAATATTTTGTGGGAGAAAACTTATGGGGGGAGTAGTGGTGATGGCTTTCGACGCATATTTCGCGATAACTATGGAAATTACATTTTGGTTGGTGGATCCGGCTCGTCTGATGGCGATATTAGCTACGACCCCTACCCTGATTCAGAAGATTTCTGGATTGTAAAAATAGATATGGATGGCAATATTATATGGGATAAGATAGTAGGAGGCAGTGATGGCGGGGAACATATATGGAATGCTTCACCCACTCTTGATGGAGGGGTTGTGGCCGTAGGCTATACCTATTCAACAGATGGGGATGTAAGCGTAAGTTATGGAGGCGCCGATACCTGGGCAGTAAAGATCAGCAGCGATGGTGAACTGGAATGGGACTATACTATTGGCACATATTGGATTGACAAAGGACAGGCCATACTGGCAACATCTGACGGTGGCTATTTGATTTCAAGCAACTCAATAATTACTGCTAATCCGATTGGTAATATTACCTGCACACCACATTCTACCGGATTTGTTGAAGGAGTGGTCTTTAAACTTGATTCAATTCTCAATATTGAATGGCAAAGATGTTATGGTGGAAGCAATCACGATGGGATATTTGGGATTATTGAGGTTGAGGATGGATATGTTTTTACAGGTTCCACATCATCTAATGATGGTGATGTCACTGGTTGGCATGGTGAGTCTGATTCCTGGGTCTTCAAAACTGATTTTGATGGAAATATAATATGGCAAAATTGCTTAGGTGGTTCTAAATCTGAAAGTGCAAATATTGTATTGAAATGTAGTAATGATGATTTAGTTATTATTGGAAGTACCCATTCAAATGATGGAGATGTCTCTGGGAATCATTCATTATTTGAACGAGATGATGATATTTGGCTCGTAAAACTGACTAGTGAGGGAGAACTATTGTCTCAGCAATGTTTTGGAGGTGCGGGAAATGAACTAAATTATTTTGGAGCTATTAAGAAAGGCGACAACAATTTTGTTATAACGGCTTTTACCGATTATGGCCCCTCTTTTGATGTGGCTTGTGCACCAGATATTAATAACCCACTAGATTATGACTGGTGGGTTTTTGAAATCAAAGACTGCGCCAACTACATGCCTGCCACGCCCCAGCCACCTACTGGTCCGGATACGCTTTGCCACACCGTGGATAGCACTTCAGTTTATCAAATAGCCGGCGACAGCACGGCCTGGGGCTATTACTGGCAGATTGAGCCTGAAGAGGCCGGCACAATCACTGCCGACAGCCTGCAAGCGGTGGTAAAATGGAGCAGCAGCTACCAGGGGCCGGCACACATCAGCGCAGCAGCCTGGAACGATTGCGGAGAATCGGCATGGTCAAGCGCCAAAACCACCATGGTTTACAGCTGCGTGGGCTTGCCCGTACAAAAGGATACAGGGCTGGCAGTGGCTGTTTATCCCAACCCCGCCAAAGACTACATCATTTTCGAAATGCCGGCAAAAGCCGTTGCAACTGCAACACCCATCAACATCTTTGATATTTACGGCCGGAAAGTTGCCAGCCTGCCAATGGTGTCAGGCAAAGCCGTGCTTGATGTAAGGTCGTTTAGCAGCGGGGTTTACTTTTACCGGCTCAGTCATGAAGGCCGATACCAGGCAGGGAAATTTGTTGTGCGATAAGAAAAACGAAAATGAACGAAAGGAGTTTTAAATGGAAATTATTCGGACACGGATCACGCTTTGACAAGACTCCCTTCGGAACAGGTACCCAGGGCATCACAGCACTGGTAGATCCGCTCCAGGGAGTACTTTACCAAAAAACTGAACTTAAACCCATTTGACTTTCAATTGAAAATATCTTAATTTAGCTCTCGAATCAAAACCAATTACCTTATGTTATGCTGCCAATTTTTGTGGAGAAACGTTCTACAAAAAGTTAAAAAACTGAATCAACAGCATGTTTATTTTGTGTATAAATCAGTGATACAAGCATTTACCCTCTCATTTCTTAAGAAATCAAACGATAGATTCCTTTATACATGCGGCAGTTTAAAAAAAAGGTTGATGGAGAGAATCGGTGATATAGTTGGAGGTTAAGAGAAATAAAATACATATCATTACAAAATAAACCATACTTATATACAATGCTTATCATATAGTTACACAATAATTTAGGCTGATATAAACAAAATTTTGCAAATATGCTGATTAGAATTAGTATAATTTCATTTCGAATGTGTCCAAAATGTATGAGCTATTCTTTTGCGAAACAACAAATAGTAATACAAGCAACATGTGTACTGAAGGAAATACGATATAAAAACTATAGGCTTTTTCTCTTATTGACTAAATTGCATATAATATTGAAATACAAGATATTACCCCCCCCCCACTATTTTATCAAGTATTTCTGGACCAAAATCAGTGTACTTTTCTTACACGAGAAATTATGTAGCATATTTTACAAACAAACACATTTATTGGTTAGGGAAGAACAGATTCGACCGAATCAGCGTCATCTTCTTATAGCAATGCGATGCACAGAAGATGGCGACTATGTTGAGTGATAATCGATTAAAGCGGGTCACTAAAACTTAAAATTACTTTTTAAATTAGCAAATATATTTATTATTCACATCAAATAAATAACCTAAGAAAATGAAATATTTAATAACTTTTATACTTATCCTGTTTTTTACTCACAGTTTATTTCCTCAGGATTTTGAGGAATCACAACTGTATGTTTATGTTGTAGATGAAGATGCCATTCCACAATTTGTTTACAAAGATGGTAGAACACAAGCCATTGTTGACGATTTAAACCTGAAGAATGTGCTTAATAATTACGAAGTCTATGATTTTGAAAGATATCTTTCGTGTGTGGACTCTATTACACTGCCTGATAAATACGATCTGGACCGTGTATATAAATTGTCATTTGGAGGTAATGCTGAAAATTTAAAAACCGAGCTTGAGCAATCATACAGTCATTATTATGACCTGGTGGAACGAGTGCCGGTGCTGCATTTGGCATATACACCCAATGACTATCATTTTCTTGATGAAACCCTTGGCCCTAACTGGGCTCTGGATGTAATCAATGCCAAGCAGGCATGGGACATCACCCAGGGTGATTCTAACGTAATAATAGGCATAACTGACTTTGGCTTTAATCTGAATCATGAGGATCTGATCAATAAAGTGCAAGTGACTTATGGAGGAAGTGGAATAGTTGGAGGACATGGCACGGCTGTGGCAGGTGCTGCCGCCGGTGACACTGACAACTCTACTGGCATGAGTAGTATTGGTTTTAACAGTAGTCTCGCTGTTGGGTTTTGTGATTACGAACGAATATGTCAAATGGCTGTTGACGGTGTAAAAATTATAAATACAAGCTGGGTAAGTGGTGGTTCTACAACCCACATGAATCTATTGAATTTAGTGCGAGAAATGGGCACACTCGTTGTTTCCGCGGCTGGAAATGGTACAGAACAGTTTCCGGACAACCCAACCGGATATCGTTTTCCAGCAGCACATGAGGCTACCCTGGCAGTAACCAGCATCGGGTCTTACCTTAACCATTTGCATATAAAACCAAACGGGGACACCATGTACCATACACACCATGACATGATCGATATTTGCGCCCCCGGATACGGCATTATAGTTCCTTGGGAAGGCAGCAGTAATACTAATTATATCATTGGATGGGGCAGTTCATACGCGTCTCCCATGGTGGCTGGCCTGGCCGGATTGTTGCATTCGCTTGACCCTGACCTGAGCCCGGCCGAGCTAAAAGCTGTGATTCAAGCTACTGCCCAACCAGTTTCTGATGCATATCTGTTTCCAGAGGGTCACCTAGGAGCAGGTGTTATAAACGCCTATGCAGCAGTTGATTTTATAGCTAACTGTGCCCCAACAATAATTAGTGTGAATACAAGCTGGGATAAGGATAAAACGTTTTTCTGTGATATCATCGTAGAAGAAGGAGCAGTTTTAGAGGTTTTTTCAAACCTGAAGTTTGGAAAAAACGCAAAGATTATTGTTAAACGTGGTGGTCACCTTATATTGGATGGTGCAAAACTATCCTTTATCGAAAAGGACAGGGGCCTCTGGCCAGGCATAGAAGTATGGGGGACATATGCTGAAAGCCAGTTCCCTTCCGGAAATCCACACCAAGGCAAAATCACCATGCGTAATGGTGCAACAATCGAAAATGCTCGAACCGCAATTTTAGCCGGTAGATCAATCGCATCTCATCATACTGAGAAAGGGAATGGTGTTCCGATTATACCAAATAACCAATATAACGGAGGTATTGTCATTATTAACAGGGCTAGTTTTGTTAATAACAAAGTAAGCATTTACTGGCCACCCTACGAAAACCACCACCCCATCGATCAAAGCATTATGGATAACGCCAGCTTTGTGCATAATACTGACTTCATTTATAATGCACCACCAAACGCAGAAATAGATTCCGAAGTATTCATTATGCTCAATGGTGTAAGGGGCATCGGAACAAAAGGCAACCATTTCAGTGGAAAAGAACAAACCGGCATACTTAGTCTTAATGCCGGTTTTACTGTGAAGTCAAGTTGCCTGGACGAGTTTTTGCCCTGCCAAAATTATCGTCTGAGCACCTTCAACAACTTACGCTATGGTGTTCGTGCACTGGGTTCAGCCTCAGGAAAAACATTTGGCATTGATACTGCGGTTTTCAACAATACTCTCACAGGTGTTTACACCAGCCAGGTTGATCATTTCTCAATCACAAGGTCAAAGTTTAATGTCTTGCCCTCGGGCCAGGCTCCTGACCACATGGGCGGTATATATGTGGATGGCAATGCCTTTGGCTTTCAAATTGAAGAAAACCAATTTACCGGTAATTATACACCCAGCCCTTATGGGGGACCTCTTAATATTGGCATCACATTCAACCAGACTGGTCCCTTTGCCAATGAGTTGTACAACAACAAATTTGAACAACTCAACATTGCCACCCTTTCCATGAACCAGAATCGCGATCAATTGGGTACTGTAGGACTGTGCATCAAATGCAACAACTATGTCGGAAATGAATATGACATTGTGGCTGACTACGATGACCAACAATATGCCTGGGGTGGTATTGCCACCCATCAGGGCTCGTCCGCTGCGGCCCTTGATGCCCCAGCCGGCAATCGATTTAGTTGGGCCAATAACCCAAATGCACCTTATTCGGATATCTACAATCAGGGGTTAAATATTTACTATTATTACCATGCGAACGCTTCACCTTCTCTACAATTAGAGCCGAAATATTACAACGACGATAAAGTAACAATTGAAAAAGGTCATCCTCAAGCAAACTGGGATCCTGAGCTTAGCTGCCCCACCAATCTCAACCCATCCGGCGGTGGCTACAATGAAGAAGAACTTCGGGGCATGATGGCGGAAGCCGAACAAGAAGCCGATTCAACACAAAACCTGATCGATATCCTCAAAGATGCTGGTGACACAGAGACCCTACACTGGGACGTGAGCATGAGTGCGCCCTGGCAGGGCATGGAGGTGTATAGCGAGTTGATGTCGGTTGGCCCCTATGTGAGCGATACCGTGCTGGCCGCCGCCATTGAAAAGGAAAACGTGCTGATGGATGCCATGATCCGTGATGTGCTGGTGGCCAACCCCCACAGTGCAAAAAGTGAGGCCCTTATGGAAAAACTGGATCAACGCTTTCAGCCCTTGCCCGACTATATGGTAGAAGAGATATTGCAGGGCCAAAGCCTGGTTTCGGTGTATGAAAACCTTCAGGCGAACCTCAGCCAGGAAAAGCAGAAACAGGCCGCGTATCAAAAACAGCTTGTGCAGCTTTACCTGAGCGATACCTTGCAACCGGTAGGCTCAGCCGATAGCCTGGTGAACCTGCTGTTAGCCTCTGACCATTCCGCTCCCTGGTACCGGGCCGCTTTTATGCGCCATGAACTAGGCGATTCCTTGGCATCAGCCGATATCCTGAACAGCATTCCAGCTTCTTTTGACTTTAGCGGTGATCAATTACAATCCCATAATCAACTTCTTACATTGTTGGAAGAGGATGAATTGCTGCGAAGCCAGGGGAAAAGTCTGTCGGTGCCTGACAGCACCACAGTGGATTGGTTGTTTGAGCTGATGGAAACTGCAGGTTTACCTGCCTCCAGCTATGCCCGCAACATCCTGCTTGCCTATGGTTTGGTAGAACATCAGCCCCAATACCTGTTGCCCGATGATACCAAGTCAGAGCCGGTGAAACATCCACATAGCCAAAGCCCGTCAAAGATGGAAGTATTGAAACTCTCCCCCAACCCTGCAAATGAATATGTAATCATTGCTTTTGATGTTGATGAACAGAAAGATATTGAAGGAAGTGGGACCATAAAAGTAAGTGCCATCAATGGAAGCCTTATTGACACCCTGCCACTGTCAAAACAAAAGGATCAATTGGTGTTCTCGTTAGAAGGCTATAAACCGGGAACTTATGTGTTTTCACTTTATTACGACAACCAATTGTTTGAAAGCAAGCTGTTGATCATTCAGTAAACCTTTACCGCCCTGCCCTTTATCGGGCAGGGCGGTATTAAACTTTTCAATTATGAGATCGTTTACAATTTCACTATTTATTTTGCTAAATATAAACCTGTTGTACTCACAAACATGGCCAAAATATTATGGACAGGCAAACAGAATAGATCGATCATGGGATATAATCGAAACATACGATAATGGTTATTTGATACTTGGCAGCTACCCAGCGTTTTCATGGCTGATTAAAACTGATATTAATGGCCAAATCTTATGGGAAAAAATAATAGACAATGAACCCAATCCTTTAGGCACTTCTTTGGCCATAGAAGCAGCAAGCGATGGTGGTATTTTAGTATGTGGCATTGCCCTGTCTGCTTATAGTAATAAATACTGCCCGTTTGTAATGAAATTAGATGCCTGTGGCGAGAAAGAATGGTGCAAAATATTTGAAGGAAGCCCGAATAATACACCATGGGCACAGGATATTAAAGAAACTGATTCAGGAGATATTGTTGTCCTGGTGTTCCAATACGGCATATTACCTGAAGAAACCATACACCTGTTTAAACTCACTACTGATGGTGATGTACTTTGGAAAGAACCATTGGCCACCACCTACAATCATCCCGGTACTGCTCATAAAGAAGGAAAAAGATTGATCATTAACAATGAAGGTAACTACATAATAAGTGGGGATGGTTATTGGAGGCATCCCTGGGAACCAGGCCCCGGAGTATGGCTGAGACCAATGTTTATAAAAGCAGACTCGATGGGGAATGAGTTATGGGTATTGCCTTTTGGTTTAAATGATACAATTGTAGGTGCAGCTTACCACACTTTGCCGCTTAAAAATAATACATTTCTTGGTTCTGGCTATAACTGGCCTGCTTCAAATATGATAGAACCGATGCATTTCATTTATGATAACTCAGGAGATGAGCTGGGATATTCAATCCTCAAGCCTGATAGTATAAATTCTCTGTTGACACAAGGTGCTTTTGAAATTTCGCAAATGACAGATAGTGGTGTTTTCTCTAGTGGTACTTTTGTTCGTGAGAATGGGCAATTAGAAACAACTGTAGATTGCCTATTAACTTTTGATACGATTACTTTTGCATTGGGACCTTTCAATCATAAGTTGAATTTAAATGGTCGATATCCCAATTTAAGTACATTAAGTCACGATGAGAAGTTACTAACCAGTTCAAACTATTATCATTCCTCCACCGACTATGATATCTTCCTCGCCAAACTCAACCTCAACCTGGAGTACGACACAGCTTATCCCGGCAATTACAACTACGACAGCCTGTGCATCCCCGGCCCACCGCAAAGTGGGTTTATCTACCTGGATGATTGCGATATTATTACGAGCATAGAAATGCCATCAGCGGCTGAGTACAGGGCTAAAATAAGCCACATCCCCATCAGAATTTTTCCCAACCCGGCAAACGCTCAAATCACTTTTGCCCTTGAAAACACTGAGCACCACCGCAATATTGAACTGCGATGCTTTAACCTGCTGGGCTTGCAACAGCACCATGCAAGAATCATCAGTGGGCAACAGCAAGCCGCTGTCAATGTAAGTGGCTGGCCACCCGGCATGTATGTTGCCGTGGTGTATAGCAATGGCAAACCGGTTGGCAGGGGAAAGTTTGTGGTGCAATAAAAAAACAAACGAAAATGAATAAAAAAATTTTATGATGGATATTGTACTAAAACAAACCACACTGAAAATCTGAATCAATCAGCTTTGGATAAATAAAAATCAATCAAAATGATGTTAACAAAAAAACCGCCTCATTCAAGGCGGTTTTTCGTTTGGGCTCAATTAAATTATTCCTCTTTCATAAAAGGATAACGGTAATCTGTTGGCGGCACAAAATTTTCTTTGATAGTACGTGGCGACACCCAGCGCAACAAATTCAGGTAAGAGCCTGATTTATCATTCGTACCGGAAGCCCTGGCACCGCCAAAAGGCTGCTGCCCCACCACTGCTCCTGTGGGTTTATCATTGATGTAGTAATTTCCGGCTGCATTGGTAAGTGCGTTGTTGGCTTCTTCAATGGCATAACGATCCTGGGCAAACACAGCTCCGGTAAGCGAATAGGTTGTGGTCGTATCAACGAGCTTCAGGGTTTCGTGCCATTTTTCAGCTTCATACACATAAATGGTAAGCACCGGACCAAACAATTCTTCATGCATGGTTACATAATGCGGATCTTTGGTTAATATCACCGTAGGTTCGATAAAGTAACCCTTGCTTTTATCGTAATTTCCGCCAAATAAAATTGTTGTGGCTTCGTCCCTCTTGGCATTATCAATAAAGCTGCTCAATTTATCAAAAGAGGCTTCATCAATCACTGCTCCCATAAAATTAGTGAAATCCTCAACAGGACCCAGCTTTATGCTTCGAAGGTCGTTTTCCATCAGCTTCCACAATTCGGGCCACAGATTATCCGGAATGTAAGCCCTCGAAGCTGCTGAACATTTCTGTCCCTGATATTCAAAAGCACCTCTGATCAAGGCCGTTGACAAAGCTTTTACATCAGCACTTTTGTGTGCCAGTACAAAATCTTTTCCACCTGTTTCGCCAACTATTTTAGGATAAGTACTGTGGATACTGATGTTATCCCCAATGGCCTTCCAAATCTTCGAAAACACAGAGGTGGAACCGGTATAATGAATCCCGACAAAATCCGGATGGGAGGCAAAAATCTTTCCGGCCACCGGACCCGGTACAAAAATCAGATTGATCACTCCGGCAGGTAATCCGGCTTCTTCAAAAATCTCCATAATCACCCTGGCTGAGTATATTTGTGCATTCGAAGCTTTCCAAACCACCACATTACCCATCATGGCCGGAGCAGAAGGTAGATTACCGGCTATGGCAGTAAAATTGAAGGGTGTAAGGGCATAGATAAAACCTTCCAGCGGCCGATACTCAATCCTGTTCCAGATACCACTGGACGAAATCGGTTGATCGTTATAGATTTTTGCCATGAAATACACATTAAAGCGCAAGAAATCAGCCAGTTCACATGCCGAATCTATCTCTGCCTGATGAACCGTTTTCGACTGACCAAGCATGGTTGCAGCATTGATTTTTGCACGATAGGGCCCGGCTATCAGGTCAGCAGCCTTCAAAAATATAGCTGCCCGGTCTTCCCACTCAAGTGCCTGCCATTTCGATCTTGCCTCAAGTGCCGCATCAATGGCCATATGCACATGCTCGGCTCCTCCCTGATAAAAATAGCCCAGCGTATGCTGTATATCATGTGGAGGTGCTATCCTGATCTTGTTATCAGTTTTGATGCGCTGTCCGCCAATTACCATCGGAATTTCTATCTCTTCCGATCTCATTTTTGCCAGCATAGCCTTTACCTCTGCACGCTCAGGACTTCCCGGAGCGTAGTCTTTTACCGGTTCGTTAATGGGCATCGGAACCTTGTAAAACCCACTGTACATAACTATAAAATTTTAAGATGAATAATTGAAAAGTCTGCAAACTTAGCCATTTTATCAATGGTATGGAAATATTTACATAGGTAGGATTCATTCCCTGGTTAAACGCTTTTCTCTTTGTTTTTCTTGAAAACTCAGGTAAATTTTTGTATTTTTGTTCCCCCAATCGCTTATTTCAATCTAACCAATTGTATATCAATATAATAACAGATGCATTACTAATATACAAGTGCTCACAAACCAGATTTAGATGAATTCCAGAAGCAAACAGAAGTTTAAAAAGTTAGATAAAATTGCTATCAATGTAAAGTCGCACAGGATTTTACAACAGTTCAACAAGGAAAATCCTGATATTGTTTCTTTGCTCAGGGGGGCCAATGACAAGGAAGAAGCCCTGGAGGCCATGCGGCAATGGATCATGCCATATTTCGAGAAAAACAAAACAGCCTGGGATTACTATAATGGGAAAATATCGGGTCGTGAGGCTTTTGATCAGTTAAGCTGGTCCGATTATGGTGCCATCCGGCTGATGGATTACATCCAACATGCAGGAAGAATTTTTGAAGATCTCAACCTGGGTGGCGATCTGGTAGGAAGCCATCCTGTAAAATATATTTGGCTGGCCATAAAATACGGTACGGGAGGCGCCAATCATCACTTTTTTTATGATACACTTTTGCTTCTTCGACAAATCAGAGGAACCTATGTAAGGCAGATGCCCGACAAGAATAAATTTCAGGAATGGATGGACCGACACCCTTCGGGCCTGGATGAAAAAGTAATTAAAATACGAAAGCACAACAAAGACAGGATTTTAAAAGTGATCATCCAGAAAATGGATGCAGGCGAGCTGAGTAGTCGCAGGTATCAGTTTGAATCCGGAATGACCTTCGAGCAAAAGTTTCTTGCCGCCACCCGTTGGTGGGATGATACAAACTTTCATCTTAAATTTGCCGTGCGCTCACCCAAAATGCTCAATGAGTTACTTAACAACTCGCTGAGTACCAAAACAATGGAATTGCTCAATGAAGCCCGTCAGGCAGGAATACCTTTTTTTGTTAATCCCTACTACCTGTCGCTCCTCAATGTTGCCGAGCCTGAATTTGCTGTCGGCTCCGATCTGGCTATCAGGGATTATGTGATTTATAGCAAGCAGCTGATCAAGGAATTTGGGAAAATAGTTGCCTGGGAAATGGAAGACATCATCGAACCGGGCAAACCAAATGCTGCCGGATGGATTCTTCCTACCGTTCATAACCTTCACCGTCGCTATCCCGAGGTGGCTATCATGATACCGGATACGGTTGGTCGTTCCTGTGGAGGATTGTGCGTGAGTTGCCAGCGGATGTACGACTTTCAGAGTGGTCACCTTAACTTCAACCTCGACAAGCTGAAACCAAAAGAAACCTGGCCTCAGAAACTTCAGAAACTAATGGATTATTTTGAAGAGGATACCCAGCTCAGGGATATTTTGATCACCGGAGGCGATGCATTGATGAGTAGCGACAAATCCTTGCAGACCATTCTCAATGCCGTTTTCGAAATGGCTAAAAGAAAAAGAGAAAGCAATATTAATCTTCCTGATGATAAAAAAATAGCTGAGATCACCAGGGTTAGACTGGGCACCCGGCTACCAGTTTATCTTCCACAACGAATTACAAATGAGCTTGTTGCAATATTGGCTGATTTCAAAAAGAAAGCCAGTGAGATAGGAATCAGGCAATTTGTGATTCAAACACATTTTGAATCAGCAATGGAAGTGACACCAGAAGTAAAAAAAGGTATCGAAATGCTGCTCAGTGCGGGCTGGATCATAACCAACCAATTGGTGTTCACTGCAGCAGCTTCACGAAGGGGGCATACAGCCAAGCTGCGTAAAGTGTTAAACGATATTGGTGTGCTTACCTATTACACTTTTTCGGTGAAAGGATACAAAGAAAACAGCCACAATTTTGCTACCAACGAACGTGCTGTGCAAGAACAATTGGAAGAAAAAGAGTTTGGCCGAATTGACAATCGCTACAACGAAAAAATAAGCGGCTTTGCACAGAATGCCGAAGATATGGTGGCAAATATCAATGCACTCAGAGAAGAAGCTGGTATTCCATTTCTGGCTACCGATCGCAATGTCCTGAATCTACCCGGGGTAGGAAAAAGCCTGACCTTCAGAACCATAGGATTAAGCCGGCATGGTCGCCGCATACTCGAGTTCGATCATGACGATACCCGCCGTCACAGCCCGATCATTCATGAGATGGGAAAAGTGGTCATTATCGAATCAAAATCACTCAACGAATACCTGAACCAACTCGAAGAAATGGGAGAAGATAAAGCCGAATATCACAGTATTTTTGGATATAGCATAGGCGAAACAGAGCCACTGCAACATATCTATCAATATCCTGCCTACGATTTTGAAGTTACTGATGAATACACCAACCTCGAATTGAGTGAAACTTTTATGGATATGGCTGATTGATTTAGGCTATAATTCAATACTTTACTGCGCATTTCAAAATGTTGAAGCATAGTTCTGAAGCTTGTTGTATTTTTACTTCCACAATTCTAGCTGCATGAAGCTTTTTTTTAGGTTTTTGTTAGTAGTAATCATTTCCGGCACAATGACTTCTTGTCATATTGGTCGCTTTTTTTATTACAACTTTGCCGATATCAGAGATCATAAAAAATTCCCTAAGCAGGAAATAAAACGAGATACAAACCTAAGTTACTGGCACTTACCCACCAGCAAACCAACAGATCAACAGCTACTGATCCAAGATTTGGGCAATTGGGACGAACTTCCTGTGGATCAATATGTAGCCAGGCGTAAAACGGTAGCCTTTTTAATCCTCAAAGGCGACAGCCTGCTTTATGAAGGTTATTATAATGGTTACGATTCCAGTGCTGTTATCCCGGTATTTTCAGTTGCCAAATCCTATATTTCGGCTTTGGTAGGCATAGCTTTGGAAAAAGGTATTTTTGAAAGCCTGGATGATTCCATCACAAAGTATATTCCCGAATTTCGGGATAAAAGTTTAGAATCCATAACCTTAAGAAACCTGCTTGAAATGCGGTCGGGACTGGATTATAAGGAAAAGTACAACTCTCCTTTCGCTGATATGGCAAAGTATTATTATGGTCGAAATCTTAGGAAGTATATTACAAAACTAAAACTCGCTCAAACGCCTGATACACAATATGATTACCAAAGTGTAAATACACTCCTGCTGGGGCTGGCCCTGGAAAATGTTACCAAAAGAAATCCTGCCTTACTGCTCGAAGAGTGGATATGGCAACCAGCCGGAATGCAGTATGATGCAAGCTGGAGCTTCGACAGCAAGAAGCATAAAACCATTAAGGCGTTCTGCTGCATAAACCTCAGAGCTACTGATTTGGCCCGATTTGGCTTACTTTATAAAGACAAGGGTAAATATCGCGACCAACAAATAATTCCGGAGCAGTGGATTGAGAAAAGTTTGGAGATCACCAATGATTCGCGCGATTCCGGAGGGTATCCTTATGCCATGCATTGGAGGAGTTTGCCGGATGGTTCATTTTTTGCAAAAGGGGTGCTTGGGCAATATTTGTACGTTGATCCTTCCAGGGATATTGTAATCGTGCGACTTGGAAAATCGGCTGATAAGCTTGACTGGATTGCGTTTTTCAGGGAAATTGCAGCGAAAATCCAACCCTGAGAATTATTATTCAGAGCGATTTTGACTGCTGACCAAAGGCAGGCAAAGTTTCGCGGTACTCCCCTGCCCTGCCATACTTTCAAGCTCGAATTTACCGTTTTGCATCTGCATAAACTCTTTCACGAGTTGCAACCCCAGACCGGTTCCGCCTTCGTTGTGTGTTCCTTTGGTCGATTCCAGGTTTTGATCGGAATGAAGAGCTACTAATTGATCCGGTGTCATACCTTTTCCATGATCTTCAATTTCAACAATTTGCCAGTTATTAGTTTGGTAGTTTCTGATGATGATCTCCTGGCTTGCTTCACTAAACTTAATGGCGTTATTGATTAAATTGCGAAAAACTATGAGCATTAATTCCTTATCGGCCATCGCATATGCTTCGTCGTCAATTTTAAAAAGTAAGCTGATTTGCTTTGCTTCTGCCTTTTGCTTGTAGAAATTGATTTCCTGATAGATTACTTCAGATAAATTCGTAGGGACAACTTTGCACTTTATGCTACCCCGCTGACTTAAAGCCCATTGCAACAAGTTTTCGACAGTTTGATAGGTGTCGCCAGCCTGTTTGTATAAGGTTTGAAGAATTTCTTTTTGTTCCTGCTTGTCAAATGTTTCAAAATCAGTTGTCATCAGTTGAAGCAAACCCAATATACTATTGAAAGGCGATCGGAGGTCGTGTCCGATTACGGAGAGCAGTTTGTCCTTAGCCTGGTTCGATTCCTGAAGCGTATTGTTTTGCTTTGTGATGGTGTTGTTCAATTCTTTGAGTGACTGATTAGCTTTCTCGAGTTTTTTGCGGCTTTGCCGAATATTGTATATAAAAACGACTAAAATAGCAAGCAAAACAATCAAAACCAAACTAAAAAGCGTTCGCCAGAAGATCACTACGTTTTTACTTTTGTTTTCGGTGCGCAGCTGAAGGTTTTCAAGGGACTTTTTCTCTGCTTCATATTTGGTTTTAACATCCAGTAAGTGCTGCTTATTGGCAAGTTCCGAAAGGCTGTCCTTCAGGGCAATATATTTTTCGCGATAGGCCAATGCAGCTTCAAAGTCTGATCTTTGTTTCAATAAATCTACTTTGAGGTTATAAACATCAACAAGCCTTTTATTCTCCTGAATCTCGCGTGCCACACGCTCTGCTTCATCCAGATGTTTCCAGGCTTTATCGTAGGATTTTTGATAGTAATACAAGGAGGCCAATCCAAGATTATTAAAAATTGTTCCATATTTGATATCATTAGCCTGACATATTTCCAGCGAAACCAGGTAATTCTCTTCTGCCTGGCTGGTATCAGCCTTTACCATATGTATCTCGGCACTGTTTAAAAGTGCCCTTGCCATTTCAATTCTAAAATCATTTTCCTTGGCAATCAGATAAGCCGCATTGAAGGCTTCCAGTGCTTTGTCGTACTTTTCAAGCTCCTTATAACTGATACCAATATTGCCATAGTTCATCCCCAGATCGTAAATATCTCCATAGATTCTGTTGATGGCCATGGCTTCTTCAAAATAACTTATTGCGCTTTCATGGTCGCCAAGTTCCTGACTTACTCTGCCAATATTATTATTCAAAATGGCTCTGTTGCGTTTGTCGTCAAGCTCGGCAAAATAATGTAAGGCCTGGATATAATAGTCATAACTCTCATTCAGCTTTCCCATATTCCCGGCCTGGATACCCATATTATTATAGTAGGCAGCATAAAATTTCGGTTTATCCAATTGTTCAGCTAAC
Organism: Bacteroidales bacterium UBA6229; assembly: GCA_002440975.1. GTDB lineage: Bacteria > Bacteroidota > Bacteroidia > Bacteroidales > F082 > UBA5536. The sequence goes on along the minus strand of DJWN01000110.1, from coordinate 9,455 downwards.
TTTCTTACTTTTTCGAGATAGCTTGCCGCTGTATCAAATTGCTGATAGCGGGAACTTACTCTTACAAAAAGATTATTAATCATAAAATGCACCTCCCTGTCGTCCACCTCCGGCAATCTGCTTAGGGCATCCCGAAAACAGAGATAGCAGGAATCTTTGTTGGCCTTAGTCAAATAATAGACACCATTTAAGGCCAATGCATAAGCCTGGCTATTCTGATCTTTTAGCTCTTCGGCTCGCTTCAGAAGCTGATCAACAAACAGTTTTCCCTTACGGGGATTGCTGTAAATAACTGACTCAGCGATGTTTAAATATTCCTTTAGAGAATCTGTTGGTGCCATTCTTATCTGTTGCACGGATAGTACCTCTTTCTCAAATTGAGCAAAAAGAGAATTCACCGAAAGGAAAATTATTCCCGACAGCAAAAAAAAGAAGTATCTTTGGTTGTGCTTCACATCAGGGGGTTTGCGTTTTACAAATTTAATCAATAAACATGATTAAATCCTATCAAAAAAAATCAATCAACTATTTTGAATTAATTTAAGGCATGACACGCAAATAAATTCAGGAAAATAATACCTCTATAAACCTCTGACTGATAAGCAGAAATAAGAAGCTTAACTTTTGTAATCAGCGAATTAAGAACAACACCCTGAAGCTATTCATCCAATTCAATAAATCGATCAAACTCTGTATTAAATAATCTTTTCGAAAATGGATCATAGCGATAATGCACCGGTTTGCTATCCGCTTTGGTGTTTTTTGTCAACTGATTATTTAGCAATTGGTCGTAAGTATAAGCCGCAGATAATCTTCCCATAAAACTTGCAAACTCCTCGATATCTGCAACATCCAAAGTGTCAATATGATAATAATAATTTACACCACCCGTAAAAAAATCATAAGAAAACTTACCTTCGTGGTAATCAAATAAATTTTGATCAGTAAAATACACCTTGTTTTCACCACTTTCATCGTTCAGGGCATTGATCTCGGTCCAAACAGCAAAATTGATCCCATTCAATGGCACGATCTGCGAATAACGCAAACCAAAAAAACTCTCCTCATCTTCAAAGTCTGTAATAAATTCTTCAATTTCGATCTGTGCCACATTGGCAATCCAACTCAGGCTGTCGCGTTCGTAAAAACGATCGAAATCAGCCTCTCTGAACAGTTTCACATCATAGCGCGACAAGGCATCCCAGTAAGCATTCTTGAAGTGAAAGAGTATCGTGCTGTCATTTATATGGGAAAGAAACAGGCTTTGCGCCAAAAGGCTGTCTTGTTTCGCAGCTTCTGAAAGCCCCGAGAGATTACTTTCATCCCGATCATAGCGGTCGTTGATCTTAAAAACCTGATCCGGAAATAGTACTAGCAAGCCCCAATCAGCACTTTCAGTGATATACGTTTTGGCGAGTTTTCGTGTGGGGTTACAAGCACTCACAAAAAGTACGACACCAATGACTAAGAATATTCTAAACCAGGCAGTAGTTCTTTTCATGCATTTGTAGTTATAAGCATCGCAAATTACAACAAAATGCATAACGTATCAAAGCCTAATTTGTTACTTGTTTGAGCAATAATTCTCCAAAACGCCGGCCGTACAATTCAGCTCGTTCCAGATCATCATCCGTTGGGCTGAATTTTACAAACACATCTGTCTCGGTATATTTTAGCTTCAGATTTTCCAGGTTCGTTCGAATGATTTTCATTCCTTCGCCGCTCCAGCCATACGAGCCAAAGCCACCAGCCAGCTTTCCTTTATCGCGCAAAGGACTTACCACGGCAAACAGGCGATAGATGGGCAAGAGGATATTCTGATTGATCGTAGGACAACCCACAATCAGGCCGCTGGCCATAGCCACTTCCATATCAATATCACCCAGTGGGGTGTGTTCGATGTCCATCACCTTGGCTTCAAGTCCGTCAACACTTGAAACACCCTTCCCGATGGCCTCGGCGAGTTGACCGGTCTTGTGATAAGCCGAAACATAAGGAATATAAACCCGTTTCTTTTGCGGAAGCTTAATTGCTTCGCCGGCATAGTGCTCCGAGAGCTCGACATAACGTTTCCAGTTGGAACGCAGGATTGGCCCATGTCCGGTGCATATTGCCGCGATAGGCAGAGGTTTGATTTTTTCGATGGCTTTCAGCATAAACTTACTGAAAGGCTTCAGAATCACATCAAAATAATAGTTGAAGGCGTCATCCCAATTGCCTACTTCATCATCATACATCCTGTCATCGGCATAATGCGCGCCAAAAGAATCACAGGTAAACAAAATCTGGTCTTCCTGCAGGTAACTATACATCGTATCAGGCCAGTGCAGATTAGGTGCACCAATAAACCGGATGGTTTTGTTTCCCATGTCCAGCTCCATGCCATCCTTTACTTGCAGGCTCTTGAAAGGCACAGAAATCAGATCTTGTAAATACCTGATCGCAGTACCTGTGCCAACAACAACTGCCTGGGGAGCAATCTCCAACAGTTTACCCACACAACCCGAATGATCAGGCTCTGTGTGATTCATGATGATGTAAGTTAGCTCAGAAGGATCGGTCAGGGAGCGAATTTTCGCTTCATAGGCTGGCCAAAACCTTTCTTTTACAGTTTCCACCACGGCTTTCTTCTCAGCATTGATGAAATAGGAATTGTAGGTGGTGCCATATTTGGTCTCCATCACCACATCAAAAGTAACCAAATCGTGATCGAGCACACCGATCCATTTTACGTCATCATTAACGTCCAAAATATGAGGTTTTGTAGTCATTTTACACCAATTTAATTTGCAAAAACAGTCATGCAAAAGTAGGTGTTTAGCTGCATGGAATCATTATAAATAACAAAAGGATAAGCGTTTATATGCCTTTATTCTTTTACAAGTAGCCTAAGGTTTAGTTGTAGATTTTCAGGTGATTCTAAAATTCCAACTCCATTTGCGCCGGCGGATTTGTTTTGCGATTTTTGTGTTCTTCTTTTGGGTTTTCTGTTACGGTCGATTCCGAATCGATAATTTCTTCAGGTTCTTCAATTACATCAACTTGATCTTCAGGCTGATCTGGAGATGAAACATCCGAAAGATCAACTAAATCATCAGTATGATCTTCGCTGGCATTTTCTTCAACTTGTGGTTCAATAGGCTCCAAGATATGAATGTGCTTTATCTCTTTGTTCGACAGCCTTTTGCCTTTGGCTTTCACGCTCTTAATGGCAATAAATTCGGCCACATCCACCGCTTCATCATCAGGTTTTTGACCCTTGCCATTGGGCTTAAACTCCAGCTTGAGCATTGGAAAGTCGTCAACAAGCACATGTTTCAACACCGCCTGCGGATGTTCTCCAACAAAATTGACACGTTTGTTGGTTGCCGTATCTTCCTCTATCTGAAAGCGCTTCAGGTAGTGAAGCTGGGTTTCACCTTCGAGATAAATAACGGAAAACACTTCCTCTGGATTAAATTTTCGCAAAAAGAGCAGATCTTCATCAAAATGTGTGCTTAAGTCGTAGCTACTGAGTTTGAATTCGCCGCCCGAAAAAACATGTAACAATTTGTCATCAGCATGAAATGCTCCCAGATACAGCCCGCGCTCATCGGTGTTCAGTCTTTTAACTGTTTCGTCGTACCAAATATCTCTGGCACCAAGTGTCGAAACCCCTTCATCGCGTTTATTGATCTGTTTTACAATATGTTTTGTAAGGATATTTCCTTTTGCATTTCGATTTTTAATTGCCAGGTCAGCAAAATCAAATTCAAAAGAAGTCTTTTTTAACTTGGGTTTTGGACGCAAAAGTACTTTGATCGTTTCGGCCTCGCCATTGGGGTTGGCCGTGAAATAATATACTTTAGAATCCGGTTTACCTGCTGTTAAATCGTATTCTTTGTCGCGCGTTACACCTAAAACAGCAAATCTTTTTATCAGCCAGGGCCCTTTGCGTCCGTCCCTGTAAACCACATTGTAAACGGTGCGTTCATCATTTTTTCTGAAAATATCAATATGAATGATGTTTTCGCCTACAAAAGCCTTGCTGTTCACCTTGGTAACGATAAAAGTGCCGTTTTCACGAAACACGATCATATCATCCAGGTCGCTGCAATCGCAGACAAATTCGTCTTTTTTGAGCGAGGTGCCGGCAAAACCTTCCACGCGATTCACATACAGTTTTTCGTTATTGGCAGCCACTGCAGCAGCTTCGATAGTATCAAAATTACGGAGCTCCGTTTTGCGTTCGCGACCTGCTCCGTGCTTCTTTTTTATCTGCCTGAAGAAATTGATCGTATAATCCACAATATGTTCCAGGTGATTACGAACTTCCTCCATTTCCGTTTCGAGCGACAGGATATGTTCGTCGGCCTTGAATGAGTTATATTTTGAAATTCGCTTGATTTTAATTTCTGTCAGCCTGATGATATCTTCTTCGGTAACAGGCATTTTGAGATGCTTCACATAAGGCTTCAGCCCTTTGTCGATGGCAACAATCACCTCTTCCCAGCTTTCGCATTGTTCGATATCGTAGTAGATCCTTTTTTCGATGAAGATTTTTTCGAGCGATGAATGATGCCACTCCCTTTCCAGCTCATCCATCCTGATCAGCAATTCGGATCTGAGCAACTCAAGCGTTCTTTTGGTGTTGCGTTCGAGAATTTTATGCACACTCCAAAAGGCTGGTTTCCCTTCGACTATCACACAGGAATTGGGCGAGATCGATAGCTCACAATTCGTAAAGGCATACAAAGCATCAATGGTTTGATCGGGTGAAATTCCGGGTGCGAGATGTATGACTATCTCAACTTTTTCGGCGGTGTTGTCGTCGATCTTTCGTATTTTGATCTTGCCTTTGTCATTGGCAGCGATAATAGAATCGATAAGTGAGGTTGTGGTTGTGGCGAAAGGAATCTCAGTGATTACAAGTGTTTTCTTATCCTGCTGACTTATTCTGGCGCGCACCCTTACCTTACCTCCTCTAATTCCTTCGTTGTACTTTGAGCAATCAGCAAGTCCTCCGGTCTGGAAATCAGGAAAAAGTTCAAATGGCTCATTTTTAAGGCATTTGATGGAAGCATCAATCAGTTCATTAAAGTTGTGTGGCAATATTTTGGAGGCCAGTCCAACGGCAATACCTTCGACGCCTTGTGCCAATAACAAAGGAAACTTCACAGGCAGGGCAACAGGTTCTTTGTTTCGTCCATCGTAAGAAAGCTTCCATTCCGTAGTTTTAGGGTTAAAAACCACATCATGTGCAAACTTTGAAAGCCTGGCTTCGATATATCGCGGCGCAGCAGCACTGTCGCCTGTCAACACATTTCCCCAGTTTCCCTGTGTTTCGACGATCAACTCCTTTTGCCCGAGTTGAACCAGGGCATCTCCAATTGAAGCATCGCCATGCGGATGATACTGCATGGTGTGCCCGATGATGTTGGCAACCTTGTTGAAGCGGCCATCGTCGAGGTTTTTCATCGAATGAAAAATCCTGCGTTGTACGGGTTTCAGACCATCGTCAATCTCTGGTACGGCACGCTCGAGGATTACATAAGAGGCGTAATCCAAAAACCAGTTTTCGTACATACCCGAAAGCTGAATCGTCCGATGGGCTTCCATAGGTTTTTCAACTTTCTCGTTGTTTTGTTCCGCATTTAGTTCCTCATTTTCGCTCATGCCTCTTTTTTCTTTCTGCTATTATAAGTTATTCTTATTTCCAACGCTAGTATTCGATTTCCAAAATCGTATAAGAAGTGCTTCTGCCAATAAAAAAACAATGGCCAGTAAAACAAACCACCACCAGGCATCCTTTTCATTGGCAGCTATGATCTGGTCGATTGATTTTGCGTTGGATATATCAACCGTGTTTAAAACTTCAAAACCTGCCAGCTCTAACTTTTCGCGGGCTCCGGCTGCATCATAAAACCGCATTTGCGATTCTTTACGATTCTCATTCCAGGCTGTGATACCAAGCAAACTGTCCTGATAAGATGTGCCATAAAAACCTGCTTCCGGAAGGGACTCCTCCAAATAAAGCAGCAGTTGTTGTTGCCGCTGGCTGATACCCGGGATCAATTCGAAATCACTATCCAATGATTTGAGCCTCAACACCTCATCCGCCGGAATGTTAGCCTTCACAGTAAATTGCCGGTCGGAACCCAGTGTATAACTTAACTTGTTCTGTGCCAGCCCATAAAACGCCATCCGAATCAACAATGGCGGGAACAGGGAGCTTTCAGTTAACCCGGAAGCCGACACTTCGAGCGGACTTGCCAAATGAAATACGCTCCCCTGCCCTACTTTGTTGTAGGTAAGAAAAGGATTTCCATTGAGCAGACTTATTAAGTTATAACTTCCAGGTCCGGGTATTAATCTGTAATGTACTCGCACAGACGGTAAATCAGCATTTTCGGGTATTTTATTGAACATTTCATCAAAAAACGGATGATACTCCAGCATGTTGTTTATTCGTGTGGCCACAGTATCCGGAAGCGGTTGAATGTTCATTCTTAATTCGTTTAAAAGCCCTTTGGTTGGTATTTGTGCATCCTTCGTAGGATACAACAACAACGAACCACCGGCATTCACATAATCTTCCAATCCGGCTCTTAGGCCTTCACTCATCCTGCTGTCCAAGGGTGCAAGGATCAATTTGTACTCATTAAATCTTTGAATGTCAACACGAAGCATGGCATTGCTTGTAAAAGTAAACAAACTGTCATCCTTAAATAAAAGCCCCAGTGAAGGATCAGGTGATTGGGTATAAATTTCTAGCACATTGATTTGCGGTGCGATATAAAGACTCAAGTAGTACGTATCATCAAATACCACCGGATAGTCATCAATACTCAAATGTGCGCTGATGTATCCATAATCCTGAGGCACAAAACTTAAGGTAAACACTTTCTCTTCCTGGCTTTCCAGATCGATATTAGCAATAGCCAACAAGTTATTGTTGCTCGAAAGCCGCAATGCCAGGCTACGAAGCTGATCTTCGCTTTGATTGCTAATCCTCACATTGAGCTCCACCGGAATGCCTGTCTGCACAACCGGATTAGTGAGCCAGACGCTATCGATAAAGACATTGTTTTGTTGTGTCGCTTCAAATGGGATCAAGACCAATTTAAGCTTTTCCTGCGCATTATGGTTTAAATCGGTGAATGCACTTTGCTGAAAATCAGACAGCATATACAGTACTAGCTGATCTTGATCAATATTTTTAACAAGCACATTGGCACGTTCAAGTACTTCCATCATTGGCATTGCTACACTTCCGGCGGTAACTCGTTGTAGCTTATCAAGCGTTTCATCGCGCGACATCAGGTATTCGTGCGCCGGATTAAAATCATTGGTAAGCAAAATAAAGCGGTGATCAGGTTCCATGCGCTCAACCATCGAAAGGGCTGTATTCCTTGCGTCATCTATTAGCGAACCCCTTATGCCGGCAAGCTGCATGCTTTGTGAATTATCTACATAAATCACACTAACATTCTGGTTAATCGTATCGGCTGTGCTTGAATCAGTAAAAACCGGACGAGCAAAAGCAAGAACTATCGCAGCCAGTGCAAGCAGCCGAAACAATAATATAAGCAGTTGCCTTAGTTTGCTGGTTCGGGAAGTTTGCTGTTTTAAGTTTTCGAGCAGACTAATATCGCTGTAATACACCAGTTTGTGCTTTCTGAAATTGAAAAGATGCACAATAACCGGAATCACCAGTACCAGTAAGCCATACAGCATTGAGGGGTTCAAAAATTCCATTTGAATGGTCCGCTTTTCTTAAAGTGGACAAATTTACAATTTAAAACGAAAAGGCCGTTCAGGAATCAGCCTATTTCAAGCGTAGTTTGATGAAGCTTTAAATTTATTGGCAGAAGTAAATAAACTAAGAAGCCTAGCTTTCATCCGAAGCAAAAGCATCCAGAGCCGGCAACGCCCTGTTAGCAAAATCAAACAAAGCCTGATTTTCCCAACTTGAGCCATCCATTGCCTGTGGCCCTTTGTAAGCTACCAGTTCAGCTCCCCAATAACAAAAACCAATCATATTTTGTGGATGCCTTAAATGGATATTTTTGAGAGCCAGTAAAAAATCCAGTTGCCCCTGTGAACTTGCCGGAAAATCAGGTAAAATTAGCTGTTCTTCCAAACCAACGTTATTATGGGTCCAATCGTTCCACTGCAAAGTAAAAGGATAGGCCGTTTCTGCAATCAATACAGGCTTTTCATACTCATTATAAAGCAATTTCAAAGACGCTTCCAATTCAGGAAGTGATTTACCATGCCACAGCGGATAGTAAGACAAGCCAATTACATCATAATCAATCGTTCTTAGAAGTTCAAAAAAATCTTCAGAGCCCTCATAACCTGCAAAATGCACAATAATTTTGGTTTGATCATTCAGGTCTCTCACCGCTCTGCCTGCGGATTGCAGTAAGGCCAAAAATTGTTGAGGGTTTTGCCAACGATTTCCTTCCGGAAAAAGTAAACCATTGTTGACCTCATTTCCTGTTTGAATATAATCCGGTTGAATTCTTTTCATCACAAGACTGGTATAGCTATAAACGCTATCACTCAGTGCATCAAAGTTCAAATTTTCCCAACGTTTAGGTTTAATTTGGTTGCCGGGATCTGCCCAGGTATCAGAATAGTGCAGCGTTAACCAGATCTTAAAGCCTTCGGATCTCAATCTTTTTGCGAATATTTCAACTTCGTCCAAACCATGTAAATGAGCTACTGGATCAACCCAGAGACGCAATCTAATTGTATTAATTTCAGACGATTTAATCACAGCAATAAAATCTTCAGCTTGCCCGGCAGCATTGTAAAAAACTGTTTCTGTCTGTTCAATAGCCGGATAGGTAGAAATATCCACAGCCCTGATAAGATTCTCTGCGGTTGGAAGGCTATTATGATCTTTTTTCTTGCATGAGACTAGCAGAATACTTATGACAAAAAGCGATAAGCAAGTTCTCAAACTCTGCCCGAAAAACCTGTAATCATGCATAATACTCAGTTTCTGTCTCAGGGTTTAAATTACGGATTAAAAACTCAAAACCTTGTCAGCTTCTACTGTCCATTGCGTAAATTCTTTCATATTGCTAAGATGAACGCCCGCAATAAAAGGCAGCTTATCGATGCCGCGGGCTTCAGAACAGCCTCCGCAACTTTTTACCTGCCCGCCGTTACGAAGAACAATCTTAATCATGCGTTCGATATTGTAATATCCATTGGGGGTGTTTTGTCCCGGCAAGGCGCAAAAAACAGCATCTGCCAGCAAAAAAATATTTACCTGAGCCTCAGCATGTTCTTTTTGAAGCGTCATCGCCATTCGCAGCGCATTGTAAGCTTTTTCGGTGCCGTAAGGTGCATCATTGATGATGATCAGAATCTTTTGCATTGTTAAAGTATTTACGTTTTCAAAACAAAGATAACTCAATTCAAATTAGCCCATGAACCGCATTTACAGTAATATCTTGGAT
>DJWN01000116.1 GCA_002440975.1 Bacteroidales bacterium UBA6229 | reverse complement strand
GTCAAGCTCAGTGGTGATCCATTGTTTTCTAAACTCAAAGACGCTGTCATTTTTTAAAAAGATATATTGTTCGTGTTTGGCATTTTCAGCCCAATTTCCGGAGCCTTCAACGATGTATTTTTCACTGCCGATGCGAGCTAAGGAAACTTTGGCGTGAACCCAGCTGTAATGCACTTTCAAGACTTGATTGTATAGCCCTTTTGCAGATTCCAGTTCATCGACAACTGTTGGCATCCGGTGTTTAATGGATTCGCTGATATTGATTTGTACCTGTCTGATTTTCCCTGCATCCAGAAGCTTGATTAAAGCCGCTAGGATGCGTTTATTGATACTGTAAGTGCTAATGATTAGTTCATCGATTATCCCTGCATATTTGATTAAATAGGGAATAAAAGTAAAAGCGTTAAAGCTTTTCAACGTCCAGATAAAAAAGATTTCATTTTCAACGGGCAATCTACCAAGCAAATGCTTGATGCTTTCCAGTTTAAGGTTGTGAATATCCAGGAATTGAATGCCAAGTGCCCCTGAAGATTCCTCCGGGGGCGCTGGCAAGGTTGGCTTTAGTTCGTCCAGTGAAAAGTAGTTACCCATCAATACCCAAGGCTTTTTTTACGATTAGCAATTGTTTTTCAAAATCAGCAACACGCATATTTCTTTCTTCGCTTAAATGCGGTTTGTTGTTATCGGTGATTTGCTTTTTCGTTCGAGTAATTTTATTGTAAAGGTTATCCTTTAGCTTGATAAGCTCCGGTGTTGTCATATCAGCAATTTCATTTCGAAAAGCCAACTCTTTTAGTTTGGGATGTTCGCCAAGAATTACTCCATTTTCTTTGTAGTAGTTAAGCTCTTCCCAAATGGAGCGGTTTTCAAGGTAATTTTCAACCACAGTTCCGGCTAAGGCGCTAATATCTTCGGCACTTTCAGCAAGCAATAATTTGGGATGTGCTTCCACGTAGTTATAATAAGCTGTCAGCATATCTGCCACTAAAATTTTAAGCTCGTTTGGGCAGTTTTGCTCTTTCAGAAAGGGGAATTCCTGGCGAAGCTTTAGGCTTTTCGCAAATTCTAAAGGAGCTTTATCAAGCAAAAGATTCAGGTTGTTTTGAGGGTCTCCTAAAGAATCAGCAGGATCAGATGAACTGGTCGCACTGAATGCACTCACTGCACTTTCATTATCCACAGAAACAGCAGTTTCGGCTTTGCTTAACACAGGCGTATTCATTATTTTATGGTAGTCCTTTCCACTTAAGCCTGTGAGTTTGAAAAGCTCATAAAATAAGGCTTCTTTGGTTTTTTCTGTTTCTCCTTTAAGGTTCATCTGACGCAAAAAAAGTGCGTTTCTTCCGAATTTGGAATAAAGCGCAATTGCACCGTTGTAGGAGCGGTCGTATTCAAGGAATTTGATGATTTCTTCTTTCATTTCTTTTTTTACTGCAAGTTGCAATTGCAACTCAAAAGGAGAAAGGACTAAAAAAAAGCCCTGCTCCAAAAAAGGGGCAAGGCTAATTGTCATAAAACTGAGAGAAGATTTTTTATGTTCGAGCTTGTTCAAAATAGGTAAAGCTGGATACTCCATCGGCAAATACTCTGAACGTAATTGTAGAATCTGCAATGGCTGACCAAGACGCACCATTTTTAAGCACAAAGTTTCCTCCTGCATTGATAGAAGTTGGGTTTGTACCACCGGAGCCAAGTAGCGTAACCACCATATAATCAACTTCGTTTGAAAATCCTGTAAGTACAGTTGGAACAGTATTGTCAGACAATTGATACAGGCCGTCTCCTGCGGCTAAGTCAATAATTACAGTGTCAGCAGCAACCAATTCCACAGCGCTATAAGTGTTCGTACCTAAATAAATGGCCACATCATCTCCTTTAGCCACACTGGCAAAATTGAATTGGGTATGAATAGAATCTTTCGATTCTTCAAATTCAAAATTCATTTGCAAAGGGTTGCAAGGCGAACCGTAAAGATCGGGGTCTTGCTCCGAGTTGCAATGTTCGTAAATGATTCCAATGTTTCTATTCAGGTAGAAATTGCGCAGTTTTCGAATATCTGCAGAGTTTCCCGGGTGTTGAAATTCACAGCCTTGAATAACGCCCCGTTTGTCGTCATCTCCATCCGATTTGGAGGTATTTTTCAAGGTGCTTTTGGTAAAATAAAGCTTTTGCATAAATGCTCCGGCTTTAAATTGAAGATTTGAGGTGATGGTAATTCCATCGGCATCGCGTTGAAATCCACTCAACACATCATCCCATTCAAAAAGCGTAGCAATGCCTTTTATATCGCTTCCTCTTCCGGCATTGTCAGAGGGTTTGTTTACATCAAATTTTGCATAAGTCATGGCAAATATTTTTTATTGGTTTTTTAAAAGAAGCCTCCCGCTAGGGAAGCTTCGCATTGATTATCAAATTAAACAACGGCATCAATGATTGCTTGCAATGCAGCTTGATCTGTAATTCCAACTTCAGCTTCAATAGCTGTTTTATATGCTGCCAATTTAGCCGGATCAACTCCTGTGAGCTCGGCATCAGTAAGCATGTGAATTTGAAGCTTTGAAGCATCATTATTTAAAGCATAGCTATTGATTACTGCGATTGGATCGATATAAGCAAAAACAGCTTCTGCCATAGCAAAGCCAACACCTTTCCACCATTCGGCAAAGATTTTTACATTGTAGTTCTCTGATTGCATCCAGATTTTAGAGGCATTCAAATTCTTATGGCGAAGGGCGATAAAATTTTCTTTTGGCGTGGTAAAAAAGTGTGTAGAGCCACTCATAGAAGGCAATACCTGTAAGCGATTGTTTGAATAATCAATTACATCATTGGCTTTGTCGTTGTTTTTGGTAGTTGGATAAAGATCCTGGTATTTTCGTTTGTACTGCTTGTATTTTGTCAGCGATACGAACATATTCATATCTTTTGGCTGATAGAGTTCGTCCATATCATCTACAAAAGTGTTCATTTTGTCGATGATATTTTGATCGGTCAGAATACCCAACTTAATAAAGTTGATAGCCGTTGCCGGATTTTCGTATTCTTTAATTAAAACAGTTAAGAAACCATCCATCGATTTGCCTGTGGCTTGTCCTGCATCGCCATCAGTTACATCACCTGCAACGGGCTCGTAAATGCCTTTCCCAATCAGACGCATTTCTACATCTTCACTTACTTTTGGAAGCACTAATTCGTTAATGAGGAATTTTACCACCGGCATTTCAGCTGGAGTGAGGCCTTCATCGTATAAATGCGAAATCCAACTGTCGTTGATATCATCAGGCGTAATAGGCACGTTGATTTTATGACGACGGTTTTGAATAGTTATCGGTGTAAACTTACTTTGTCCAAGCGGTGTCCATTTGGCGGTGAATTGCTGAACTACAGAAGTAATGATCGCTTGTGTGGCACGCCATTCTGTAATCGCCATTTTGGTTGTCATAAACTGCTCAGAGAATGTTTTCTGAGTGAGTGATTTCAGAATAGGCTTATCTTTTTGATTCAGATAAGTTCCGAATTCTGTTTTCAGATCATTCACATCGATGGTATCAGAAGCAGCCAATAAGGGTCCGGAATTTCCATTTAAATAAGCTTCGGCAAGTGTATTGTGCGCCAAACTCATATTTACTTTAAAGTCGGGAGCATTAACGCCTACAGCATCACCCTCGGGTTCAGGCTCAGAACTGCCGGAAAGCTTTTCAATCTTTTCAGCCATCTGGTTAAGGTTTTCGCCTTGGGCTTCGAGTTTGGCTTGCAAGGCTTTGATTTTCTTCTCGCTTTCGGCTGAGATTGACTTTGCCAGTTCTTCTGCAGCTGTTTTAGCACTTTGCGCTGATTTATCGGCTAATTCTTTTTCGATGGCAGCCGTAAATTTCTCGGCAAAATCGCTTCCAAACTCAGAGGAGATGGAATCGAATTTAACTTTTTGGTCTGCATCCAATTCCAATTTCCCTTCTTTGGAAAATTTAAACGAATCGATTCCGAGCTGCCCCAGAACAATTCCCTTCACTTTTTGAAACAGTTCGTTCATAGTAATGTAATTTAGGAGTTTAATAAAAATTGATTGATATCGGCTAGTTCGAGCACTTTATCAATGGCTCTTGATCGATCACCGATACTATCGATCAGGCCAAAATCGAGTGCGTCTTTGGCGAAGAACATTTTGCCCGAAAGCAAGCCTTCCACTTCCAGATTGAGTTTAGATCCTCGCATTGATTTCACGTGATTTTGAAAGGCGATGGCCAGGGGATTGAGCATTTCTTTTTTAATCATCGAATAATCATCTTTAAGAGCCAGTTCAAAAGCATTGTTTTTGTACTGGCTGTGATCGGAATAAATGCTGTGGAATTTCACACCCATTTTTTCATAGAAAGGTTGAACGTCCATCCAGGAAATCATTACGCCTATGGAGCCAAATGCGGCACTTATCGAATTGGAGGCCATAATATGATTTGCTCCGGAAAGCATATAATAAGCAGCACTTCCCACAGTATCGCCCAAACCAACAATAGGCTTGCTTTTTTTGGCCATAAATTCAGTAAGAGGGGCAATGCTGTTTACTGCTCCGCCGCCTGAATCCACGTCAAAAATAATTCCTGATATGTTTTTATGATTGTGAGCTTCCCAAAGTTTTTGTGCAAGTTCGGTAGTTCCCCAGCTGCACAATGTCCCGCTTTTGAGCATTGTTCCCGACAAGCTAATGATAGCAACTGATCCGCCGGGCACTTCATCAAAAATACTTGACAGTTCTGCTTGGTGACCTGAAGCTGTTACTATCATTGTTTTGATAGCTGACTTTTTTTCAACCAATTCGGGAAGTGATTTTCCTTCGGATAATTGCAAAAGAAAAGGGGCGAATGAAAGTGATGAATGAACATCAAGCATCCAGGCGCCGCGAAGGATTTCAGAAAGCAGATATGGATAATCCATGATAAGCGTATTGATTACAATACAATAATATCACGGAGATATAGAAATTTAAAGGACTCTCTTATTATGAAGCGTTTGTAGTTTTACTTAGCCAAACACTTCTTTTGGGCGATTTGGAATAAAATTCTATTTCAAAACCGCTGTCAATAGCCGATGCATAATGTATAAGGCAATGCACCGGGTAATTCATATCGCCGAATAGCTTTGAAGTCCCATTGGAATATTCCATTTGAAGAATCAAAGCAGAATTTTCCAATGATTGAAACAAGGCTAGATTGCTATCTGCTTCATTGGGAAAGCTAATTTTTAGTTTTTTATCGTAATAGATTCCGTTTGCATCTTGAACAGGAGGCTCGTTGTATTCAATTTTGTTTGGAGTAAAATAAATATCCAACCAGTTGATGCCGGATTTGAATATCACTTCTTGGTGAAAAGCATCAGGATCATTCCCAACAGAAACAAGGTTTGATTTAAGCTGATAGCTCAGGCGACAGATGCGTTGTATTTGATTGTTTTTTAGGATATCGGACATTTTGCAATTATTATTAAACTAAAAATCAGAATATCAGCAGTATAAACGAAAATATTCATCGGACAAATTTCAATAACTTAATTAGGCTCTTAGAATGAGATAATTACGTTCTTTTCGCCAGCGAT